>NZ_CP134979.1:0-300000 GCF_039355125.1 Buchnera aphidicola (Takecallis taiwana) | reverse complement strand
AACCATAAGGTCCTAGACAAGAAAAAATTGTTTGTTTAAGTGGATTTTTTTGATTGTATTTTTTTTTTATTTGTTGTTGTATCATAACTGAATCGTTAATGATAATCTGAAATATTTTTTGAATATATTCTTCAGGTAATTGATATAAATTACTAATGTATGCTAGTTTTTGTAGTAGTTCTTTTTCTCTATTCTTATCTTTGATTGGAAAATTATTGGAAATTTTTTTTTTTGCGATTTTTACTGCTATTTTTCTTCTTTGTGCAATTAGTTTCAACATTAATTCATCAATTTCATTAATTTTATTACGTAAATTTGACAATATTTTTTTTAATTCCATGATCACAATACCGTATTTTTTAAAGTAAGTATATTATATTATTACAAATTGAATTAAAATTTATTTTTAGATATATAAAAATATTTATACATTATAGTTGTATTTTGTTTTTTAAATTATTATCGTGAATTATAACATACCTTAATTTTGTTAAAAGTGTTGATTATAATTTAATTTGTAAAATTTTTCCAATGAATTTAGGATATATATATGAAAAGTTTTGTCGCAACTATAAATAATGCACAAAAAAATTGGTACTATGTAGATGCCACAAATAAAATATTAGGTCGATTTTCATCAAAACTTGCTCATTATTTAAAAGGTAAACATAAAGTTCAATATACACCTCATGTGGATACTGGAGATTTTATTATTGTTATTAATGCGAAAAATATTATTGTGACTGGTAATAAACAGTTAAATAAAATTTATTATCGACATACTGGATATATCGGAGGTATTAAAAAAATATCTTTTCAAAATTTATTATTACAAAATCCATCTCAAATTATTAAACTTGCTGTGCAGGGAATGTTACCAAAAGGACCGTTAGGTCGTGCTATGTTAAAAAAATTGAAAGTTTATGCCGATGAGTTACATAAACATAATGCACAAAATCCAACATTCTTAAATTTTTAACTTTGGAATATATGTTATGAATCATTATCAAAATTATGCTACTGGACGTCGAAAAAGTTCTTCCGCACGAATATTTTGTAAATTTGGAATTGGTAATATTATTATTAACAAACAAGATTTTTTAAAATATTTTCCTGTTGAAACTGCTCGTATGATTATTTTACAACCGTTAAAAATAACAAATATGCTAAATAAATTTAATTTTTATATTACTGTAAAAGGCGGAGGGATGTCTGGACAGGCTGGAGCTATTCGACAAGGGATTGCGCGTTCTTTAATTGAATATGATGAAACTTTTAGATTACTTTTGAGAAAATCCGGTTTCTTAACACGAGATTCTCGTCAAGTTGAAAGAAAAAAAGTGGGATTGCGAAAAGCAAGAAAAAAACCACAATTTTCTAAACGATAATATGTCTATTTTTGTATAATATACATATTTTTAAATCCGGAATGGATTAATATCCGGATTTTATTTTATGATATGCATATCTTACATACATGTTATAATTTAAAATTTATTTTTTTTTGAAATATTTTTATAATATTTTTTTAGATATTTGAATAAAAAATTACATAATTTATTTGTTCCTATAGTTTTTATTGCTGAAATAAAAAAAACTTTTCTTGTAGTGGAGATATCATCTTTTATAGAAATAATTTTTTTTATTATATATGTTTGACTGTAATTATCTATTTTATTAAATACTAGCCAGATAGGTTTATTGTATAGACTTCTACTATATTTTTTTAGTTCTGTTTCAACAATATGGATATTATTTTTAATTATATTGGTATTTTCGGTAATATCAATTAAATGTAATAAAATATGACATCTTTTGATATGTTGTAGAAATTTTATACCTAATCCAATACCTTTTGATGCACCTTGAATTAGTCCTGGAATATCAGCTATAACAAATTTCTCTTTATTATTAAATTTTACAGTACCTAAAGTAGGAATTAGTGTAGTAAATGGATATGATCCAATTTTTGGTTTGGCTTTGGAAACGGATTGTACTAATGTTGATTTTCCTGCATTTGGTAAACCAATAATGCCAACATCTGCTATTAAGATTAATTCTAATTTAATGTGTAATGTTTCACCTTTACCTCCGTATGTTTTCTGATATGGAGTACGATTAATGGATGATTTAAAACTTGTATTACCAATACCTTTATGTCCACCTTTGGCAATTAATATTTTTGAATGAGTGTATTTTAAATCAGCAATAATTTCATTTGTAATACTATTAATAATTCTAGTACCAATAGGTACATATATAGTTTTATCTGATCCTTTTTTTCCAGATTTATTCTTAGATTGTCCAGGATGTCCGTTTTCAGCAATGATGTGTTTATTAAATCGATAATCAACTAATGTATTTAAATTACAATCTGTTTTTATCCAAATATCACCTCCTTTCCCGCCATTACCGCCATCTGGACCACCCTTTGGTTCAAATTTTGCTCTTAGAAAATGTATACATCCGTTCCCTCCATTACCAGCAGTAACTTGTATCTCAATTTGATCAATAAATTTCATTTAATATATCTCTTAAATAATAATTTTCAAATTTTGTAATATAATTATCATTTAGTCATTACCCTTTATTATTTTTAATAAAGGAGTAATATACATTTAAAAAGTTTTATTTTATTATTTTATTCAGTTGTGATACTTATATATTTTTTATTTTTTAAACCTTTTTTTTCGAATTTTACTCGTCCGTTTTGAATTGCAAATATTGTATGATCTTTGCCTAATTTTGTATTATGTCCCGGATGAAATTTTGTGCCTCTTTGTTTAATAATAATTGATCCAGAAAGTACATATTCTCCTCCAAATTTCTTAATACCAAGTCGCTTAGCGTGTGAATCACGTCCATTTCTAGTGGAACCGCCAGCTTTTTTCTGTGCCATTTTTTTTTCCTGTATAGTATAACTTATTATGTAGTAATAATATCAATAATTTTTATTTCTGTGAAATATTGACGATGTCCTTGTTGTTTTTTATAGTGTTTTCTTCTTTTAAATTTAATAATTTGAACCTTTTTTTTTCTGCCATGCCGTATAATTTGGCTAACTATACTGCTATTCATGACATGAGGTTTTCCTATTTGTATATTGTTTTTATCAACTATCATTAAAATATTATCTATATGTAATTTAACACCTGTTTCGCTGTTAACTTTTTCTAATTTTATAATTTGTCCTTTTTGTGCTTGATATTGTTTTCCTCCATGCGCAAATATTACGTACATAAATACTCCTGTTAATAATGAATTTTTTGTAATTCAAGGAATTAAAATTATTTTCCATAAGTATGAAATCTATATAAAATATTAAAAAATATAATTTTAGTTTTATTTAATATATATAAATGTTTTAATATTCTTCAATATGATTGATAATATATTTAGTTTATATCATATTATTAAAATATCATATTATATAATTACGTTGTATATTAAGATTATGAATAATCATTAACATATATATTTTCTTTTTCCCATTCTGTTGGAGTAAATGTATCGATTGTTACGGCGTGAATTTTTTTATTGATAATGTATGTTGTTAATGGTTGATAAATTAATTTTTGTCTTGAAATTTGTTTTAATCCATTAAAAATATTTCCAATTGCAATAATATGTATATGGTTTTGATCGCCTTTCAGATATATTTTGTCTAGTTGTACGTGTTTTTTAATATGTAGTTTAATATTATTATTATTCATATTTTTATTTGCATTATTTAGTAATTGTTATATTGATAGATCTTTATCTTATCATAAGATTTGATTTAAAATTGTTTATATATTTTATGAATACATCATGCATGTATAATAATATTAAATAATTTTGTATATTTTGTATATTAATACAGTCATTAAAATAACAATATATTAAATTTAATAATATGTTTTACAATAAGGGAATCATACTTTATGAATAAAGTTCCAATGACAGTTAAGGGTTATGAGAAATTACATTTAGAATTAAAACATTTAAAAAATGTTATTAGACCAAAAATTATTTATGCAATTTCTGAATCAAGAAAACATGGTGATCTTAAAGAGAATGCAGAGTATCATGCAGCTAGAGAAGAACAAGCATTTTGTGAAAAACGTATTAAAGATATTGAGTCAAAATTGTATCATGCTCAAGTTATTGATATTAAAAATATTACTTTTAATGGTAAAGTAGTGTTTGGATCTACTGTAAATATATTAAATATACATTCAAATAAAGAATTTATTTTTTGTATTGTAGGTGACGATGAATCAAATTTTAAAGATGGTTTAATTTCAATTAATTCACCTATCGCAAGAAGTTTAATTGGTAAAAAAGTATTAGATATTGTGGAAGTTGATACGCCTTCTGGAATAATTGTATATAAAATATTAAATATACAATATATTTAAAAAGATTTTTTTAAAATACATTACATTTTTTATTATAAGTGTTAAATGTAATATTTTTCATACGAATACCGTATTGCAATGTTATAATTAAAAATATTGAATTTATTGTAAATATAATAAATAAATCATTTTATCAAATAATTTACATGAAAAAAAAACATTCTTATAGTTCAATACGATGGTTAAAACGTAATTTTAAAGATCATTTTGTAAAATCCGCACGTCTGAATAATTTACGTTCCCGGGCATGGTTTAAATTACATGATATACATCTAAAATATTGTTTATTTTATCGTGGTATGAATGTTATTGACTTAGGATCTGCTCCCGGAAGTTGGTCAAAATATGCTATTAATATAATTGGTAGAAATGGACATATTATATCTTGTGACATTAATACTATGTCTCCAATTCCTGGAGTATATTTTCTTCAGGGTAATATTTTAAAAGAAGAAATATTTTCTAAAATATTAAATCGTATTAAAAATAAAAAAATTCATTTAGTAATGTCGGATATGTCACCAAATATCACTGGTATACCGTCTATAGATATTCCTAAATCTTTGACTTTAGCTAAACTAGCAATGAAAATAGCTATGTTAACATTATATCAAAAAGGTACATTGTTAGTTAAAGTTTTTCAGGGATTAGGTTTTTTAGATTTTTTAAATAAATTAGGATTTTTTTTTAATACAATAAAAATTTGTAAACCGAATGCTTCACGTAATCATTCTCGTGAAGTCTTTATTTTAGCACGGGATTTTAAAAAATAATTATCATCGTACTGAGGTCAATGTCTTGCGTAATATAGTTAAAAATTCATTATTTTGGTTAGTAATATTTATTTGTTGTATTTTTGCTTTAATTGGTTTTAATATTAAGAGCAAAAAAATACATAATACTGATTATACTACTTTTTTATCTATAATTAATAAAAATGAAGTTAAGAAAGTACGAATTAATGGAAATTATATTAATTTTATTAAAAAGAATAATAGCAAATATACAACTTATATTCCTATGCATGATGCAAAATTATTAAATAAGTTATTATCAAAAAATATTATTGTATCCGGAATTCCGCCCCAACAGAAAAGTATTTTATTTTCAATATTTATATCTTGGTTTCCTACATTATTATTGATTGGTGTTTGGTTTTATTTTATGAGACAAGTTAAGAATAATGTTGGTAAAGGAATCAATTCTTTTGGAAAAAGCAAAACACGTATATTTTCTGATAAAAAAATTAAAATTACTTTTTCAGATGTTGCAGGATGTGATGAAGCTAAGGAAGAAGTAAGTGAATTAGTTGAATATTTAAAAGAACCTAAAAAATTTCAAAAATTAGGTGGTAAGATTCCAAAAGGTATATTAATGATTGGACCTCCTGGTACCGGGAAGACATTATTAGCAAAAGCTATTGCAGGAGAAGCAAAAGTATCATTTTTAACATTATCTGGTTCAGATTTTGTTGAGATGTTTGTTGGAGTGGGTGCATCTCGTGTACGTGATGTCTTTAAACATGCGCGTAAAATTGCTCCTTGTATAATTTTTATTGACGAGATTGATGCGGTAGGACGACAACGTGGTAGTGCATTTGGCGGGGGTAATGATGAACGCGAACAAACATTGAATCAGATGTTAGTTGAAATGGATGGTTTTGAAGGTAATGAAGGTATTATTTTAATTGCTGCAACTAATAGACCAGATGTTTTAGATTCAGCATTATTGAGGCCGGGTCGCTTCGATCGGCATGTTATAGTATCATTACCTGATATTAGGGGTAGGGAAAAGATTTTACAAGTACATATGAAAAATGTTCCGTTATCTTCTGATGTTGATACTATGATTATTGCGCGTGGTACTCCTGGTTTTTCTGGAGCTGATTTATCAAATTTAGTTAATGAATCCGCATTGTGTGCTGCTCGTTCTAATCAAACAGTTGTTTCAATGTCAGATTTCGAACAAGCAAAAGATAAGATCTTAATTGGTTGTGAAAGACGTTCTATGATTATGACAGAATCACAAAAAGAATTTACAGCATATCATGAATCAGGTCATGTGATTATCGGAAGATTAGTACCTGAACATGATCCAGCACATAAAGTTACTATTGTACCCAGAGGTCGTGCTTTAGGAGTAACATTTTTTTTACCTGAATCTGATATTATCAGTTTAAGTAGAGAAAAAATAGAAAGTCAAATATCAACATTATATGGTGGTCGTTTAGCTGAAGAAATCATTTATGGTGCACAAAAGGTTTCTACTGGATCAGTTAATGATATTAAAATTGCAACAAATTTAGCTAGAAATATGGTAACAAAATGGGGCTTTTCAGAAAAATTAGGTCCATTATTCTATACAACTGAAGATGATAATAACATTTTTAATAACACGTTTTCTAATACAAAACATATATCTGATATTACAGCGAGTATTATTGATCAGGAAATTAAAATCTTAATTGAAAAAAACTATCATCGAGCAAAAAAATTATTAAAAGAGAATTTAGACATTTTACATGCTATGAAAGATGCATTAATGAAATATGAAACAATAGATGCTATGCAAATTGATGATTTAATGAATCGAAAAACTGTCAGAAAACCGATCAATTGGGATCATTGTACTGATAAAAATGTTTAATTTTTATATATTTTTGAATAAAATACAAATTTTTTGATTTAGCATATTAACCATATATATAAATATTGATATAATATCGTATTATTTATTATTAATATGTTGAATAAGTGAATACCTACTATTATTTGAAATTATAGTAATAGTAGGTAAATATTTTACATATTATTGTAATATTATGATTTTTATCATTTTTTAAATTTTTAGGATAAATAGGCTATATGTATAAATTAATTTTTTGTATATTTATTATTGTTTGTTTTATTTTAATAACTCTAATTATGTTAAATCCTGCAAATTATAATGATTTATATAATTTTAGTAAGTATAATACTAGGTTTAGTATATTGAATTTTATTTATCGCGATTCTTGGTTAAATACAGCAACTAAAATCTTTATCGTGTTATTTTTCATACTGAGTATTATTATTTGTATTTTTGATGTTTAATCATATGTAGTAATTTTGAATATAGTAATTGTATAAATGACTTATTTTAAATAATTACAAATTATATTTTGCCGAGATGGTGAAACTGGTAGACACGCTATCTTGAGGGGATAGTGCTTTTATAGCATGTGGGTTCAAATCCCACTCTCGGTATAATAAAATATTTTTATATAATCTTTTTTAACATATTGATATTATTTTGTTTGCTACAAATATGGAATATAATATTTTATCAAGATATTAAATATCTTGGGGGTTGATGTAATGAATATCGAAATTTTATCTGTAGTTGAGTTAGTATCTCGTGAAAAATCTTTACCTCGTGAAAAAATATTTGAAGCGTTAGAACTTGCTTTAACAATAGCAACAAAAAAACAATATACTTATGATATTGATGTTAGAGTCAATATTGATCGATCAAGTGGAATTTTAAATACGTATCGTAGATGGACTGTTGTAAATCATGTTATTAATCCTGAAAGAGAAATTTCTTTAATAAAAGCACGTGTTGATAATCCAGCAGTACAAATTGGTGAATTTGTAGAAAATATAATTACATCAATCAATTTTGATCGAATTTCTACTCAAGAAGCAAAAAAAATTATTATTAAAAAAGTAAGAGAAGCAGAATTATTAATGATGTCGAATAAATTCCATGAATATAAGGGTAAAATCATTCAGAGCACAGTAAAAAAAATTAATCGTGATTTTATGATTTTAGATTTGGGGAATTCTATTGAGGGTATTATTTTAAGACGGGATATGTTACCTAAAGAAAAATTTAGTATTGGAGATCGTATACGTGGAGTATTATATGAAATACGGTCAACAGCGAATGGCATACAGTTATTTATTAGTCGTTCACGAGGTGAAATGTTAGTTGAATTATTTCGTATTGAAGTGCCAGAGATTAATCAAAAAATTATCACAATTCAAGCTGTTGCTCGAGATCCTGGATTACGTGCTAAAGTTGCTGTTAAAGCAAATAATACAACAATAGATCCAGTTGGTGCATGTGTTGGTATGCGTGGTGCACGAGTACAATCTGTATCAGGAGAAATGAGTGGAGAAAGAATTGATGTTATTTTATGGAGTAATGATCCCGCGCAGTTTGTAATAAATGCTATGTCTCCAATACATGTAGATTCTGTAATTGTTCATGAAAACATACATGCTATGGATCTTGTAGTAGATTCTAAAAATTTAGCACAGGCGATTGGTAGAAATGGTCAAAACGTGAGATTAGCAGCACAATTAAGTGGATGGGAATTAAACATTATGGCCGCAAATGATGTAAATAGTAAAAATAATATTAAAATAAATAAGATTCGTAATATATTTAATCAATGTTTAAATGTAAATAGTAGAATTGTTAATATATTAATATATGCGGGGTTTTCTTCTTTGCCGGAATTAATATGTACTCCGTATAATAAATTAATCAAGATTCAAGGTATCAATGCTAATGTGGTAAACATTTTACAAGAACAGTCAGATAGTTATTTAACAAATTTATTAGTAATCAATAATTGTCATTCTTTTTTATAGTATACTCAATTTATATAATATTGTGATTTTTATACTAATAGAGTTTATTAAATTATTATAATTACATTATATAATAACATACTTTTGTTAATCATGATATCTTATGTTATATTATTGTGATACAAATTTGATGTACATTATAAGGAATAATATGAATAATATGACGTTACAAGCTTTATCATATGAAATGAATATCACGATTTCTGAATTAATAAAAAATTTTTCTAATATTGGTATTATAAAAAATAAAAATGATTACGTAACTGTACAAGAAAAAAAATTATTGTTACATTATTTATCTTCAAAAAATGAGTTATCATTACGTATTTTACGTAAAAAAAATAATAGACAGAATGTTTTACATGATATACAAAATATTAAAGAATACAATACCTTACATACTAGAGAACGGATGGTAAATATTACTCCTGATACTGTTCACCAAGTAGATCATGAAATATACTCTGAATCATTAAATAAATCTCATAATAAAAAACCGGCATTATTTCATGAAAATAATTCTATTAATAACAATATCCATTTAAAAGTAAATCTTAGTAATAAAAATAATAATTTTACTAACGCATCTAATACGACTGTTGCAAAAAACAATATTAGTGTAAAACATACTACACATTACAAAAAAAATACTATCAATACTGTAAAAAAAAATAAAATTACCTCATCAAATAGAATTATGAATAAAAAGTTATCTTCTGGAAATCATTTAAAAAAAATTGTTAATTTGAATGAATTAGATGCTGTACATAATATTGTTGAAGAAAATATTAATATTGATAATAAAAAAGAAAAAATAAATAATAAAAATCATATTTCTAGCTATAATAATGATAAAAATATTTTAAAAAATCAACAATATCGTTTATTACGTCAAGGTTTTGTCAAACCAAACAAACATATATTAAAAAAAATTGTCATTAATAACACCATTTCTATACTTGAATTAGCAAATAAATTGTCTATTAAAACTGTACAATTAATTGAAAAAATTTTGAGTATGGGTAATGTAGTTACAGAAAACCAGATTATTGATCAGGAAACAGCGCAATTAATAATCGAAGAAATGGGTCATGAAGCAGTTTTAAAACAAAAAAATAATTCAGAAACATTAATGTTACAAGAAAGTATCAATTTAAATCATAAATTCTTAAAGAAAAATAGGCCTCCTGTAGTTACAATAATGGGTCATGTAGATCATGGTAAAACATCTTTATTAGATTATATTCGTTCTACAAAGGTTGCACTTCATGAATCTGGTGGAATTACTCAGCATATTGGTGCTTATTGTGTAAAAACACAAGGTGGGCTCATTACTTTCTTAGATACACCCGGACATGCTGCATTTACAGCAATGCGTGCTCGCGGAGCGCAAGTAACTGATATTGTAGTTTTAGTTGTTGCAGCTGATGACGGTGTAAAACCTCAAACTATAGAAGCGATTCAACATGCAAAATCAGCTGGTGTTCCAATATTAGTAGCAATAAATAAAATTGATAAACTAGAAGCAGATCCTGAAAGCATTAAAAAAGAACTATTAAAGTTTGATATTATGGCGGAAGAATGGGGTGGTGAAGTAATTTTTATTAATATTTCTGCTGTTACTGGACAAGGAGTAGATGAATTATTACAAGCGATATTATTACAAGCTGAAATCTTAGAACTTTCTGCTAGAGTAGATGGTATGGCTAATGGTGTCATACTTGAAGCTCGTCTTGATAAATATCGTGGTCCAATAGCAACTATATTAATTCGTGAGGGGAAATTACAACAAGGTCATAGTATACTATGTGGTATATATTATGGAAAAGTTCGTTCCATGAAAGATCCTTTTGGTTGTTCAGTACAAGATGCCGGTCCATCAATTCCTGTAGAAGTTTTAGGATTATCTGGTATACCTTCTAGTGGAGATATTGTATATGTCGTGCAACATGAAAAACAAGCTCGTGAAATCGTATTATATCGAAAAAATCAGTTACAAAAACAAAAAATAGCTAATATTCCACCGATAGATGTACACCATATGTTTAACAATTTAAATAAAAATAAAAATTCTATATTAAATTTAATTTTAAAATCTGATGTTAAAGGATCATTAGAAGCAATCACACATGTTATACAAAATTTATCTAATCAATATGTTTGTATTAAGATTATTAGTGCTAATGTTGGTAATATTACTGAAACTGATGTTGCATTTGCAGTAGCAACACAGGCGATGATTATTGGTTTTAATGTTACTCCAAATGTATTAGCTAAACGTGCAATAAAAATAAATAATATCGATGCTCGTTATTATTCTGTAATATATCATTTAATTGATGATGTTAAATTAATTGTTTCAGGTATGATAGCTCCACAATATAAAACAGTAATTATTGGATCAGCTGAAATTAGAGACATTTTTAAACCTACAAAATCTATCTTTATTGCAGGTTGTATGGTAATTAGTGGTATAATTAAACGTATTCATCCTATTCATATATTAAGAAATAAAACCATAATATATAAAGGCGAATTAGAATCCTTAAGACGTTTTAAGGAGGATGTTAAATCAGTTGGTATTGGTAAAGAATGTGGAATTGGAATAAAAGATTATAATGATATTTGTATTGGAGATATAATAGAATCATTTAAGACAATTGAAATTAAACATTCAAATTCACAAAATATATCATAGATGTATTAATATATGAAATTATTACATAATAAGTATCAAAAACATTCTTATCGTTCTATGCGTATAGCAGAAGAATTAAAAAAAGCAATATCAAATATTTTACAAAATCAATTTAGGGATCCAAGAATAAATGCATTTATTACAGTATCGATGGTAAAAATGTCGCGTGATTTATCATGTGCAAAGATTTTTATTAGTTATATGGAAAATTCTATTTTATTAAAAAAAAAAATCGTTCATAAGAATATAAACGATGATATATTGCATATTTTACAAAAAGCATCCGGTTATATCCGACGTGTGTTATGTCAAATAATGCAGTTACGTAAAATACCAGTTATTATTTTTTATAACGATAATTCTTTAATACAAGGTATGAAAATTGTACAATTACTAAAAAAAATATAAATTTATTTTAATAATATATTTTTGATAATTTAAGTTAATTATATAATGTGTAAAAATGATATTCATGGTATATTTTTGTTGGATAAACCAACAGGTATATCATCAAATAAAATACTTCAAAAAGTAAAGAAAATTTTTTGTGCTAAAAAAGCAGGTTATATTGGTACCCTAGATCCACTTGCAACAGGATTATTACCTATTTGTTTTGGGGAAAGTACAAAATTTTCAGAACAATTAACTCATTCTAAAAAGTGTTATTATACTATAGCAAAATTTGGTGAAGCTACTTCAACTTATGACACTGAAGGTATAGTATTAAATAGTAGAAAGGTAAAATTTTCCACTCGTCAGTTATATGAAGCATTACGTAAATTACAAAAACAGACTGTTCAAATTGCACCAATATATTCTGCAATAAAATATCAAGGTCGTCCATTATACCGATATGCAAGAAAAAATATTGTTACTCCAAAAATTACGCGTAATATTAAAATTTACAAATTACATTGTGTAACATATAATTATCAATTTATTACATTAAAAATTACTTGTTCTCATGGAACTTATATTCGAAGATTGGTACATGATTTAGGAAAATTATTAACATGTGGAGCTCATGTTATTTCTTTGAGAAGATTACAAGTTAGTGATTATAAAATTACTAATGCCATTACTTTGAAGAAATTGCATACTATTATAAAAAAATACCCTCTTTATATATACCGTAGTATATTATTGAAATTGTTAATACCAACACAAACTACATTTTTACAACTCCCAGAGGTGATTTGTTCTGATTATCATGCTATACATGATATTAAAAATAGAATATTTTTCTTAAATAACAATACTCCACAAATATTTAGAATTACCATACAAAATGATAATAGTATATTTATTATAGGTAAAATTGATAGAATTGGAAAATTAATTTTATGTAAAGTATTGAAAATGTAATAAAAATATATTTTAAAAATTCATTGTACAGTTTAGGAGATAAGTATTTATGAAAAAAAATAAAAAAAATATTATACTACAGTATAGTATAGATGAAAAAAATACAGGAAGTTCAGAAGTTCAAATTGCTTTATTAAGTTATCATATTAATTACTTAAAACAACATTTTGATATACATAAAAAAGATTTTTCTAGCAAACTCGGTTTGTTAAAAATGGTTTCTAAAAGACGTAAATTATTAGATTATTTAAAAAATATCAGTATGATTCGATATAATAACATTATTGAAAAATTAGAATTACGACATTAAAAAACATATATTATATACACAAAGTATATAATATTGCATAAAAATATTTTTTATATCATAAAAAGGGTAAAATGCTCTTTTTATGTTATGTTAAACGTATTTCAATATAAATAAGGATTTGATTTTGCTAAATGCAATTATTAAAAAATTTCAGTATGGTAAACATACTGTTACTTTAGAAACAGGTATGATAGCTAGACAAGCAACTTCATCAGTCATGGTTACTATGGATGATACTACTATTTTAGTGACTGTTGTTGGTAAAAATAAAACTGATATTAATCAAAAATTCTTTCCTTTAAATGTAACATACCAAGAACGTACATATGCTGCTGGTCGTATACCAGGTGGTTTTTTTAGGCGAGAAGGTAGACCAAGTGAAAATGAAATCTTAATTTCAAGATTAATTGATCGTCCAATTCGTCCTTTATTTCCTATAGATTTTTTAAATGAAATACAAGTGACTGCTACAGTAATATCGTTAAATCCAAAAATTAATCCTGATATTGTAGCTATTATTGGTGTTTCTACAGCATTAATGTTATCTGGAATGCCTTTTTTAGGCCCGATTGGTGCCGCAAGAGTTGGATATATTAATAATGAATATGTTTTAAATCCAACTACAGATGATATGAAAAATACTAGGTTAGATTTAGTAGTATCTGGAACAAAAAATGCAATTTTAATGGTAGAAGCTGAATCAAATTTATTAAATGAAAAGCAGATTTTAAATGCTATTTTATTTGGCCATCAACAACAACAACAATTAATTGAAAATATTTGTTTATTTGTACAAGATGTTAATATTAAGCCTTGGGATTATATTCCTAAAAATATTGAAAAACATGAATTATTCGATTATATTGTTAAATTTTGTAAATCAGATCTTATTGCAGTTTATAATATTTTTAATAAACAACAAAGAAATGAAAACTTAGATATTATTCATAATTCAGTAATTCAAAAATTAATTTCTAATAATATTGTTTTTATAGAGTCTGAAATAGAAAATATCTTATATAATATTGAAAGAAAAATTGTTCGAGATAAAATATTATATGAAGAAAATCGTATTGATGGTAGAAGATTTAATTCAATTCGAGAATTAAATATTCGCACAGGTATTTTGCCTCGTGTACATGGTTCTGCTTTATTTACAAGGGGAGAAACACAATCATTAGTTTCTATTACTTTAGGAACTACAAGGGATGCACAAAATTTAGATGAATTATTAGGAGATAGAATAGATAACTTTTTATTTCATTACAATTTTCCGCCTTATTCTGTAGGAGAAATTGGCATTGTAGGATCTCCAAAAAGAAGAGAAATTGGTCATGGTAAATTAGCTAAACGTAGTATGTTAGCTGTTATGCCTACAGCAGATAAATTTCCATATACTATTCGAATAGTATCTGAGATTACTGAATCTAATGGTTCTTCATCAATGGCTTCAGTATGTGGAGCATCATTAGCATTAATGGATGCTGGTATTCCGATAAAATCAGCTGTTGCAGGAATAGCTATGGGTTTAGTAAAAGAGAATGATAAATACATAATATTATCTGATATTTTAGGTGACGAAGATCACTTAGGAGATATGGATTTTAAAGTTGCTGGTACAGAAACCGGAATTACGGCTTTACAAATGGATATGAAAACTACTGGTATTACAAACGATATTTTAGAAGATGCTTTATATGAAGCAAAAAAAGGACGATTACATATTTTACAGGAAATGCAAAAAGCGATTAGTACACCAAGAAGTAATATTTCTGAATTTGCTCCACGTATTCATACTATGAAAATTAATCCAGAAAAAATTAAAGACGTTATTGGGAAAGGTGGGTCTATTATTCGTATGTTAACAGAAGAAACTGGTACAGTTATTGAAATTCAAGATAACGGTATAATTAAAATTTCTTCTCCTGTTTCAGGAAAAGCAAAACATGCGATTAAAAGGATTCGAGAAATTACTTCTGAAATCAAACCCGGAAAAATATATCATGGAACAGTTGTACGTATTACAGAGTTTGGCGCTTTCGTGTCTATTGGTTTTGGTAAAGAAGGATTAGTTCATATTTCACAAATAGCGAATCAGCGAGTTGAAAAAGTAACAGATTATTTAAGCGTTGAACAAAAGGTTTCTGTGAAGGTGTTAGAAGTAGATCGACAAGGTAGGTTGAGATTAAGTATAAAAGCTGCTAATAAAGCTTAAGAATGTGTTAAATGTTAATTATTCAAAATAAAGTTTTTTATAAATTTTATTTTGGATTAATGTTTTTTTAAATTATATAAAAAATATATTTATATTCAATCATATAAATATATTATTAAAACTATACAAGGTATGTATATTAAATGATTCAAAATAATAACTCATTTTTAAATTTTGGTTTAAATACTGCACTTATTAAAGCTTTAAATAAGATGCAGTATATTAAACCATCACCAATTCAAAAATTATGTATTCCTTATCTTTTAGTTGGGAAAGATGTTTTAGGAATGGCACAAACCGGAAGTGGAAAAACTGCTGCATTTGCTCTTCCATTATTAAATAATATCACCTCTCACTTAAAATGCCCTCAAATTTTGGTATTAGCACCAACTAGAGAATTAGCTGTGCAAGTTTCGAGGTCGTTTGCAGAATTTGCTCAATATATGATGCATATTAAAGTATTAGCATTATACGGAGGGCAAAGATATGATATACAATTAAAGATATTAAAAACAGGCCCACAGGTTATTGTTGGAACACCAGGGAGGTTACTTGATCATTTAAATCGAGGTACTTTAAATTTATCAAATTTACGATCATTAGTATTAGATGAAGCAGATGAAATGCTCCGAATGGGATTTATAGAAGATGTTGAAAATATTATGTTAAAAATTCCTAAAAAACATCAAACAGCATTATTTTCTGCAACTATGCCTCGAGCTATTAAAATTATTGCACAAAAATTTATGGTGTTTCCAAAAGAAATTAAAATTCAATCTAATCTTACAACACAACCAAATATTAAACAAAGTTATTGGATTGTTTGTGGCAGAAAGACAGATGGTTTGATACGCTTTTTAGAATCAGAAGACTTTTCTGCTACAATTATTTTTGTACGTACTAAAAGTGCTACTTTAGAAATTTCGGAAGCTTTAGAACGTCATGGATACAATAGTGCAGCATTAAATGGTGATATGAATCAAAATTTACGAGAGCAAACATTAGAACGACTAAAAGATGGTAGATTAGAGATTTTAATTGCCACTGATGTGGCAGCGAGAGGGTTAGATGTAGATAGAATTAGTTTAGTTATCAATTATGATATTCCTATGGATGCTGAGTCTTATATTCATAGAATTGGTCGTACAGGTCGTGCTGGTCGTACAGGCCGTGCTTTGTTATTTGTTGAGTATCGTGAACGAAGATTATTAAAAAATATTGAACGTATTATTAAACAACCTATATTGCAAGTCGAGTTACCTAATGTACAATTATTAAGTCAATGTAGGATAAATAAATTTTATGAAAAATTATTATTAGAATTAGAAAGTAAGGATCTAGACCAATACCGTTTATTATTAAAAAAAATAAATGAGAAAAAGAATTTTTCCATGGAGGTATTGGCTGCTGCTTTATTAAAAATGGCACAAGGTGGACGTCCATTAATTATTTCAGAAAATTATACTAATAATCGTAAAATTTATTTAAATCAAAATAATAAAAAGAAAAATCTGATAAAAATAAAAAATCATCATGTAAGATCAAATATGTATTTATATAAAATTGATGTAGGGTATAATGACGGGGTTGAGGTTAGACATGTTGTTGGTGCTATTGCGAATGAGGGTAGAATAAATAGTTATAATATTGGACATGTTAAGATTTATTCTAGATATTCTACTGTAGAGTTATCTAAAAATTTATCCAAAGATATTTTTAAGAATTTAGCGTATACTAGGATTCTTAATAAACCAATTAACATTACATTATATCATAATAAATAGTTGTATTACAGTTTATAAATCATGATTATTGATCTTATTACGGTATTATTAGTATATTGATTGTGTAATATTATCTTTTAAAGATAATATTTTGATTTTTATATATTTTATGCCACAATGTGGCATATTTTGTAGTTAATTTTGTATTGCTATTGCTTCAATTTCAATTTTTGCGTTTTTAGGTAATTTACTGACTTCAACGCATGTTCTTGCAGGTAATCTTGCATGATGTTTTTGAAAGAAATCATTATAAATGATATTGATTTGGTTCATTTCATTTAATTGAGTAACAAAAATAGTGATTTTTATAATATCGTGTATGGTTAAACCAGATTTTTGTATAATCTGTTTAATATTCTGTAAAATTATTTTAGTTTGTTCAATAATATTATCTGATATTATTTCATTATTTTCATTCAGTGCAATTTGTCCAGAAGTTACTACGATATTATTTCTTTTAATACCCTGACTATATGGTCCAATCGGTTTAGGTGCTAATTTTGTGCTAATAATATTGTGCATAAATATCTCCATCATGAATTTATTAAGATATATATATTATAAATTATTTAGTTGAGTAGATATATAATCTATATTTTTATTTAATGTAAGTATCATTAAAGATTTAATAGTATGTAATTTATTTTCAGATTGATTAAAAATAATGTCTTTATTTGACTGAAAAACTTCATTCGTAATTTCAATACCATCCTGTAAATTATACAATTCAGAAATTTTTTTACTAATGACAGTATTTTGATCATGCAAAGCTGGTAAACAATGTAATACTTTTACATTGTAATTTTTTGTATATGATAATAATTGTTGATTAATTTGATATTTTTTTAATAAATGAATTTTTTTATCCCATTCTTTTTTTGAATCACCCATTGAGAGCCAGACATCAGTATAAATAAAATCAGCATCTTTGACACCTGATTGAATATTTTCGGTACATAAAAAATTTTTTTTATTGTCTTTATATATTTTATCTATGATATTGGATTTTGGCCAATATTCTTTCGGAGATACTAAACGTAATTTAAAACCGATTATTAATGATAATTCTAATAATGTATTAGCAATATTATTTGAAGCATCACCTACATATACTAATGTTATTTCAGACACTAATTTATTAACTGTATATTCTTTAATTGTTAATAAATCTGCTAATAATTGTGTAGGATGATATTTTTTCGTTAATGCATTCCAGATAGGTATCTTAGCATAATGCGATAATATTTTAATATTATTATGTTGGAGTCCACGATAACCAATACCATCATATAATCGATTTAAAACCTGTATTGTATCGGCGAGTGATTCCTTATATCCTAGATGTATATTTCCTGATCCAAGATAACTAATTTGTGCACCTTGTTCAAAAGCAGCAACTTCAAATGAACATCTTGTTCGGGTTGATTCTTGTTCAAAAACTAACGCAATTTTTTTATTTTTTAGATATTTTATTTCTTGTTTGTTGTTTCTATTTTTTTTTATAACTTGAGCTAAATTAATTATTTGATTAATTTCATATTTTGTACAATCTTGCATTTTTAAAAAATGTTTTTTATATAAACTATTCATCTGTATTAACAATATGTATCAATTAATAATTTAAATATTATATCTTGATATTATGATAATAATAATATTTTTATTAAATATAATATTTTAAAAATAAAATAATATTTATAATTTATGAAATATTACACTGTATATTTTTTATCTAACATTATGTTTTATAATGATATAAAATATTTTTTTAAAAAAATATAATTATTTTTATATTATTTGATATAAATATGTTAGTTTGTGAAAAATTTTGTATATATTTTGATTTTTTATAAAAATTTTTCAATATTTAATATGATAAAATGACACGACAATAAAATATTTATATATATTATATTGTATTATTTTATATAGTAATCTTGGATTTCATAATATGAATACATAAAATATTTTTATATGATATGTATTTTTTTAATTTATTTTATTATTTTAAATATAATGAAAATATGATTCAATATATATTATATAGTTGGCAATAACCATATAGTAAGTATATTGATTATATTTTTAAAAATCATATTTTTAAAAAACGTTCATGCAATTTATATGATGTTATTTATGATTTAAATATATATTCATGGTATTACACATAAAATATAATATTTACCATATTTCGTATATAAAATATATATATGTTATATATATTTATGATATTTGACTTATACAATACATACAATATTATTATATTCATAATATTTACTGTATTTATTGATGAGATTTTTAAATATGAAACAAAAATATAATCCAAAAGATATTGAAGAAGTATTATATGCATCTTGGGAAAAAAATGGTTATTTTAATTCAAATAAAGGTATTAAATCAAAGAATTTTTGTATATTGATGCCTCCTCCTAATATTACAGGAAATTTACATATGGGGCATGCGTTTCAACAAACTATTATGGATATTTTAATACGATATTATCGTATGCAAGGATATAATACTTTGTGGCAAATGGGAGTGGATCATGCAGGTATTGCAACGCAAATACTAGTATCTAAACACATTCAGTTAAAATATAATCAGGATTTAAAAAAATTTGGTCGAAGAAATTTTATTAATCAATGCTTGAAATGGAAAAAACAGAATAATTCTAATATAAATCATCAAATAAAACGATTAGGTAGTTCCGTTGATTGGAGTAGAACTCGATTTACGTTAGATGATATTTCTAAGAAAGGTGTAAAAAAAGTTTTTATTCAATTATAC
This sequence comes from Buchnera aphidicola (Takecallis taiwana), assembly GCF_039355125.1. Taxonomy (NCBI): domain Bacteria; kingdom Pseudomonadati; phylum Pseudomonadota; class Gammaproteobacteria; order Enterobacterales; family Erwiniaceae; genus Buchnera; species Buchnera aphidicola. The sequence goes on along the minus strand of NZ_CP134979.1, from coordinate 279,801 downwards.
GATCATGGTTTAATTTATCGTAAAAAAAAATTATCTCATTGGGATATAAAATTACAAACAGTTTTATCTGATTTAGAGATTGAATATCGTTCCGTGGTAGGTAATATGTGGAATATTAAATATTTTTTAGTTGATAATTTAGGTAAAATTAATCAAAATAAATATTTAATAATTTCTACAACTCGTCCTGAAACATTGTTAGGTGATACTGCAGTTGCAGTACATCCGGAAGATACTAGGTATATTGATTTTATTGGATCGTTTGTCGTTGTACCTATTGTTAACAGAATTATTCCTGTAATTAGTGATACTTTTGTGGATGTTAAAAAAGGTACAGGTTGTGTGAAAATTACGCCTGCACATGACTTTAATGATTATGATATTGCGATACGACACAATTTGTTACTGATTAATATTTTTACAACTGAAGGAAAAGTTTGTCATACTTTTAATATCTACGATGTAAATGGTAATTTTGTTAAAATTGACAATATTGAGATTCCGAATTGTTTGAATGGATTAACACGTTTACAAGCAAGAAAAACAATACTTAATATATTAAAGAGTTTAAAGTTATTACATAGTGTAATAGAAACCAATATTGTTAGTTTATATGGTGATAGAAGTGGTTCTGAAATTGAATGCATTTTAACTGATCAATGGTATTTACGAACTAAAAAATTATCACAACAAGCTATACAAGTAGTACATGAGAAGCGAATTTCTTTTTTTCCAAAACAATATCAAAATTTATATTTATCTTGGATGTATAATATTCAGGATTGGTGTATTTCTCGACAATTATGGTGGGGTCATCGTATACCAGCGTGGTATGATTCGTTAGGTAATACATATGTTGGAAATAATGAAGAGCATGTCCGTATAAAATATTTAATACCAGATGATGTGCAACTTATTCGTGAGTTAGACGTATTAGATACTTGGTTTTCATCCAGTTTATGGAGCTTTTTATCTTTGGATTGGCCAAAAAAAGAAAATTTATTGAAAAATTTTCATCCTACAAATGTTCTTGTAAGTGGTTTTGATATTATATTTTTTTGGGTTGCTAGAATGATTATGATGACTTTATATTGTATAAAAGATAATTCTGGTAGTCCTCAAATTCCTTTTAAAAATGTTTATATTACAGGTTTAATTAAAGATGAATTTGGTCAAAAAATGTCAAAATCTAAAGGTAATGTATTAGATCCTATAGATATAATTGACGGAATTTGTTTAAATAATTTATTAAAGAAACGTACTCTGAATAGTGTAAAAGATAGTAATCTAGAAAAAATACTTTATAATACACGTACAAAATGCGCAGAAGGGATAAAAGCTTTTGGTGCTGATGCATTGCGTGTTACATTTTCTTCTTTTTCATCAATAACACGTAATATTCATTGGGATATGAACCGATTACAGGGATATAGAAATTTTTGTAATAAAATTTGGAACGCTGGTAGATTTATTTTAATCAATATTAAATCAAACAATTTATTATATAAAATAAATAATAAATTTTTTTTATTTTGTGATATTTGGATATTGTCGGAATTAAATAATACAATAAAAGTGTATCGAAAAGCATTAGATAATTATAGATTTGATATTGCTACAAAAAAATTATATGATTTTTTTTGGCATAAATTTTGTGATTGGTATTTAGAAATTACAAAAATAATCTTTAATGTAGGTACAAATCAAGAAATTAATAGCGTTAAGTATACATTGGTATATGTATTTGAGATATTTTTAAGACTTGCACACCCCATTATTCCGTTTATTACAGAATATATTTGGAAAAAGATAAAAAATTTGTTATTTATCACGGCAGATACTATTATGTTACAAAATTTTCCTATTGCCAATCAGGAAATGATATGTAAAGATATTATGCATATGATGACAGATTTACAAAAAATAATTTTATTTTTAAGGAAAACTCGTATTACTTTTAAAATTGATAACAATATTTTATTATGTTTGTATATTATGGATATTGATTTTAAATTTAAGAATTTTATAATATTAAATTGTAATATTATTAAGAAATTCTCATTTTTAAACGATATTATTTTTGTTCATGCAAATTATAAAATTCCGAATGATGCTATTACAGAAATTATCGATGATCATAAAATATTTCTGGTATTGGATGTTATTTTTACTAAAAAGATTATTTTGTCCGATAAAATAGAAAAAATTAATCAATTAAATAAAAAAATTATTACTTTGAAAAAACTATTATCTAATAAAATTTTTTTAGATAAAGCGCCAAAAAAAATAATTCATGATAAACAAATAATTTTAAAACAATTACTTAAAAACCGTGATAATATATTGTAATAGTATTTTTATCTTATTATGATAGTGATACAGAGAATTATTTAGATTGTCATCCTTCTTATATGGAAACGCAGATGTTAGTATTACATAATATTCATCAAAAAAAAAAATTAAAATCTTCTATTTTCGAAAAGAATGAACGTCGTATTACGCTATCTTTTTACAAATATTTTAACGTACATAATCCAAATCAATTGAGAAATACAGTATATGAAAAATTTTTTCAATTAAATATTTTTGGTAGAATATATATTGCTTATGAAGGAATTAATGCACAAATTAACATTTTAAAAAAAAAATTATATCTTCTAAAAAATACTTTATATAAAATTAATCATAGTTTAAAAAACGTGCATCTTAATTATGCATTAAATCAAAAAACATCTTTTTGGATGTTAAAAGTTAAAGTACGTAAAAAAATTGTTGCTGATGGTTTACCAAATACGTTTATTTATAATAACAATACTGGCACATATCTTGAAATTCATGATGTAAATCGTATGTTAAAGCAATCAAATACAATTTTTGTTGATATGCGTAATGATTATGAATATCTTGTTGGACGATTTAAACATGCAATACACATACCTGGATCTACTTTTCGTGCTCAATTACAAATTATTGTGAATTTTTTAAAACAGTATCAAAATAAGCATATTGTTATGTATTGTACTGGTGGCATTCGTTGTGAAAAAGCTGCAGCGTGGTTAAAATATCATCATTTTAAATATGTATATCAGATACGAGGCGGTATTTTAAATTATGTTAATGAATCTCGTAAGAATAATTTTTTAATACAATTTCATGGTAAAAATTTTGTTTTTGATGATCGTATGACTGAAAAAATTTCTGAACATATTTTATCAAAATGTAAAAATTGCAATGATTATTGTGATACTTATTTGAATTGTCAAAAACATACGTGTCATCGTTTATTTATCCAATGTCGAATTTGTCAAATCAAGTACAATGGATATTGTTCAAAATTTTGTAAAAGTCATAGTATAAATCAGTTAAAATAATATATTATTAATGTTAAAATATTACTACATGACTGTATTTTATATTTATATATGATATTGATCTATTTTATAATGTTTTAAAATATGATATTTATATTATAACAATCATAAGGTATTATATAATATGAAGAAAATATTAGTGTATGATATATATAAAAATCACAATTTAGTTAATCAATTTGTCACTCTGTCTGGTTGGATTCGTAATCGTAGACATTCAAATTTTGGTATTTCTTTTATTGATATCTATGATGGCTCATGTGTAAAAACTATTCAAGGTATTATTAAAAATAATATATTCAATTATGAATCTGAGATTCTAAAATTAACCAATGGTTGTGCAGTCTCTATTCAGGGTGTATTGGTATACTCAATTGGGAAAAATCAAAAATATGAAATTCAAGTGCATACAATAAAAATAGTTGGATTTATAGATGCTCCACATAATTATCCAATAGCCTCTAAAAAACATACTTGCGAATATTTAAGATTAATACCTCATCTTAGACCTCGTACCAATTTAATAGGCGCAATTACAAGAATTAGAAATGGTATATTTAATGCTATGCATCATTTTTTACAAAGTAAAAACTATTGTTGGATTCCGACACCAATTATTACAACTTTAGATTCAGAAGGCGCGGGTTCTATGTTTCGTGTATCAACGATAGAACCAAATCAAAAATATCATAATCAATTACATCAATTAAAATCTGTAAAAAAAGATTTTTTTGGTAAGGATACGTTTTTAACAGTATCAGGCCAACTGACAGCAGAAGCATATGCATGTGCTATGACGAAAATATATACCTTTGGACCAACTTTCAGAGCTGAAAATTCTAATACTACACGTCATTTGGCAGAATTTTGGATGTTAGAAGTGGAAGAATCATTTTGTAATTTAGATGATATTATAAATTTATCATATAATATGATAAAATATATTATTCAATATATTTTACAGAATAATATCTTAGATATGGAATTTTTTTATAGTCAAATCGATAAAAATATTTTTAATAGATTAGAAAATTTCTTGCATACTCCAATTATTCAAATAGAATATATAGATGCTATTAAAATTTTAATTCGATCTAAAAAAAAATTTATTAATATCATTAAAAATGGTCTTGATTTATCTTCAGAACATGAAAAATATCTAGTAAATAATTATTTTCATGCTCCGGTTTTTATTAAAAATTACCCTAAGCATTTAAAAGCATTTTATATGAAATTAAATAAAGATCATTATACTGTTGCTGCAATGGATTTTTTAGTACCTAATATAGGGGAACTTATTGGAGGATCAGAACGAGAAGATTGTAAGGAGTTATTAGAAAAACGAATTTTAGAATTAGGTTTAGATAAAAATAATTATTCTTGGTATATTGATTTACGTCGTTATGGTAGTGTTCCTCATGCTGGCTTTGGTTTAGGTTTTGAAAGATTAATTGCATATATTACCGGTGTGCAAAATGTTAAGGATTTAATTCCATTTCCACGCACTGTAAATCATGCATTATGTTAAAAAAATTTACTGTTAAAATACTTTATTTTGATATATAATGTTCTTATATTATTTTTTTAGAACAATATTAAAAAATAAATTATTTTATTAAAAATTTTTAATATATACACGAGATTTTGGATATGATAAATATAAAAAATTTTATGATAATCATTATTTCAGCGTTATTATCTATTAATGTAGCAAGTGGGTTACCAACCTGTAAAAATCATAATGCACGTGTTAAAGTAAATATTTTTATGTATGAAAAAAAAAATATGCTATATAATTTTCAAAATAATAAAATACAATATTATGATTATAATAATGTATTAAAGTTTATGGTTTTTGGTATGCATCGTAATCCACATTTTATAAGTTACTGTACTATCGGATATGATGTTCAGAATGGAACTTTTAAACTAAAACATCCAATAGATATCTTCAATCATATAAATCCGATGTGTATAGGTATACATGTTCATAAACTTGGTAATATAGAATACGGTAAAAAATATAATTTCACGTATGATGTTAATTGTTTCACTCGTAAAAAATTTGATATTGATTGTGGTTTACAAGCTTTACATATTATACACGATATTACATATCATGTTAAAAATTTAATTAGTTATTACAATAAAAATTTTTTTGGATTAATAGATCATTTAACTATAGCATCGCAATATCAATATTTAGATTCTAGTCTACCTGTTGATTTGTCTCATGATAAATTAAATCATTTTATTAGATATGATTTTAATGGTGATAAAGGCAGTATTGCAGGTGCATATTCAGTTAATATAAATCATTATTTTAACCAGGATTTTTTAAACTTTTTTAAAGATAAAACTAAATCTTATTCTGTTGGATTAAAATATATATTTAAAAAACTATATTTTGCAGTATTTTATAGTATTCAAGAAAATTTTTCAAAACAAATTACACAAAAATATTTTTTTGATCGTACTAAAGACATTGAATTATTATCAGAATATAATTTTACACCGCATATTATAGCAAGTATAAAATTAATACGTATGTATGTCATACATAATATTTATCAAGAAAAATGCATGGTATTACAAAATTATGATTTATTAAGCAAAGATAAATCATTTGATATATTTAATACATGTAATACAGCAGTTAAGTATCGTTATAATAAAAATACGATTTTATACTTACAGAATAATTTCGAAATTGAAAACAGTAATACTGTATCATTTGCAGTAAATAATGTTTTAGAAGGTGGTATGACGCTTACATTTTAATAAGATGTACATTTTTTTCTGCTACTATTATATACATCATAATAGTAGTAGAATTTTAATTATTTTTTTTGTGTTATTTTTTGTATATGGTCATCCATAGCACTTTTTATATTATCCGATTTAGTACCAAAAACAATTTGTACACCTAAACCTGACATTACTATTCCAGATGCACCTAGTTTTTTTATTTGTATTTGATTAACTAATTGAGAATCCAATATAGTAATTCTAATTCTTGTAATACAAGCATCTAAATGTTGAATATTATTTATTCCGCCTAGTGCCTGAATTAATAATGGTGCTAATTCTTGCGGTTTTTTAATAATGATATTATCTCTGAAATTTTCTCTTCCGGGAGTTGATAAATTAAAATACTTGATTAATGTATAAAATACAATATAATAAATAGCGCCATATGCAATACCAACAACTGGAAATAACCATATAGATTTTCCATGGGCGCTTAATATGATAAAATCAATTAACCCATGTGAAAAACTTGTTCCTGCATTCATACCGAATAAAATACATATAGGAAATGCTAGACCTGCTAGAATTGCATGTATAAAATACAGTATTGGCGCGGTTAATAAAAATGAAAATTCAATAGGTTCTGTAATACCTGTTAAAAATGCTGTTAATGCGGCAGAAATCATTAATCCACCAACTTTAGCTCGGTATTTTTGATGCGCGCATCGCCAAATTGCACAAGCTGCTCCTGGTAATCCATACATTTTAAATAAAAATCCTCCTGCTAATTTTCCTGCGGTACGATCTCCAGCCATATATCGTGCAATATCACCATGAAAAATTTGCCCTAGAGAATTAGTATATTCCCCTATTTGCATTTGAAACGGAACATTCCAAATGTGGTGTAATCCAAAAGGAACTAATATACGTTCTACAAAACCGTATATGCCAAAAGCAAGCATAGGATTTTGATATGCTGCCCATTGTGAAAATACTTGAATAATTTTACTAATTGGTGGCCATATGACTGATAATATACAACCAAATAATATTGCACATAATCCTGCAATCATAGGAATAAAACGTTTTCCAGAAAAAAAACCTAAATATTCTGGTAATTCAATTCTTGAAAATTGATTAAATAAATATGCTGTAATTGTTCCAGAAATAATTCCTCCTAATACACCAATATCGCAAAAATGTTTGTGGTTTATACAAATAATATCATTGTTTAAAACAATTGGGATCATAATTGATGTTGTTTTAATCATAATTTCATGGCAAACTACTGACGCTAATGCAGCTACGCCATCATTATTTGTGAAACCTAAAGCAATACCGATAGAAAAAATTAATGGTATATTTTTAAATACAGAGCCTCCAGCTTCTGCCATAATATGTGATGCTATTGGTGATATAATTTTAAAATGCGCTGAACCTATTCCTAATAAAATACCCGCTATAGGTAGTACTGACACAGGTAACATTAAAGATTTGCCTAATTTTTGTAAATTTGAAAATAAATTTTTTAACATATAGAATATTTCCTAAATATATTTTATTTAAATTTATTATTATGTTATTTAGATAAACTAAATAATGAATAAAAATTTTTTTTAATAATTCTTGTTATGTCAGTTACACTAATTTGTTTTAATTGTGCAAGATATTTTGCAATATATAATAAATTTGATGGTTTATTATATTGACCTCTATATGGTTCTGGTGATAAATATGGTGAATCGGTTTCAATTAGTAATCGATTGACTGGTATAAATTTTGCCATATTTTTTATATGTAACGCATTCTTAAATGTTATAATACCAGATAAAGAAATATATAACCCTAAATCTAATAATTTTCTTGCCATATTGATATCACCGGTAAAAGAATGTACAACACCAGAACAGGATAACGATTCTTGATTAGATAAAATATTTATTGTATCCTTGTTTGCGTTCCTAGTATGTATAATAATTGGTATATTATATTTAATACTTAAATAAATATGCTGTTTAAATGCATCTATTTGAATATTTTTTGTAGTATTTGTATAATAAAAATCAAGACCAGTTTCACCTAATGCAGTAATATTATTGTTGTTGATAATACTATCTTCTAATTTATTAATATTATTAGTATGATAAATGCTTTCATCCAAAGGATGAATACCACAACTATGTAAAATATATTTGTTATTCTTGAATAATTGAGATGATTCAATATAATAATCAATAGATGTTGCTACATTCAGAATTAATTTGACATCATTATTAGATGCTTGTTGTAATATGTCTTTAATATTATCCGTATACTTTTTTTTAATTATGTTTAAGTGACAATGAGAATCAATTAAATACATATATATTCTCTATAGTTATGATTTTTTCTTTAAAATTTGCCATTTTAATAATTGATTTAAGATTAACAGTTCATAATTAATATTATTAACTGTTGTTAATAGATATCGGCACTGAACCCAAGAATGTACTATATTGTTTAGTGTAATGTATGAATAATTTTGGGATATCTGTGTAATTAATGGTATTTGATCAATATTTATTAAATATGAAAAAATTTTTTTTTGTAATTTCATACTATCTAAAAATAATAATATAATCCAATAAATTTTATTTATTATATCATCAGTATTTAAATATGGTAACAGTGTTAAAAAATTATTTTTATTGATTGCATAATGAATATTGTTATATAACTGGATTCTTTGAATCCAATTTTTATTTTTAAGTAATTTATTTGCTAATTCTGGATCATTATTATTAATACGTAAGGCAAGTAAACAGGTTTTTTTTTTGATTGTCGTATTTTTTTGCATCCAAGATAATCCGATTTTTTCATTAGGTGTAAAGATTTTATATAATATACATCTACTTCTAAAAGTAGAATGGATATTATTATAAAATTTATTTCCAATAAAAAAAAAAGTATTTTCAGGTGGTTCTTCTATAATTTTTAATAATGCATTAATACCAAATATCGTTAGTAACGAATAATCTGGAATCCATAAAATTTTATCATGTTTTTGTTGTGCGGTATTTTTAATCATATCAATAATATGACGGATTTTTTTAATTTCTATAATATTATTTGTATTTTTTGCATGTATAATATAACAATCAGGATGAATATTGTTTTTAATTAAAGTACATCCTATACATTTACCGCAATTTTTAATTCCATGTTTCTTATGACATAATATCCATCGGATTATAGCCCATATGATTTTATATGTATTATTAATGCTATATGATTCTATTAATATTGTATGATGTAATTTCCCGTTTTGATAATTCTGAATAATATTTTTATATGTTTTATTTAACCACGGATACCATGTATTTTGCATGTTCGTAACCATTTTTTAAATTTATTTTTTATATCTTTTTGTACAATATCTATTTTAAGATTTGCATCAATAGTTATGCTATTGTCATTTTGAGTAATTAAATTTAGATAAATATTTCTAATTCTTGTAAAGAAATGAATATTATTTTTTTCAATTTGATCTAGTTTACCTCTTTGTATAATTCTCTGTAATGCATATTTTGGTATTACATCTAAATATATTGTTAAATCTGGAGTGTAAGATTGAACAATTATATTATGTAAAAATATAATTAATTCTTTTTTGATTTTAAACCCTCCTCCTTGGTATGCAAAGGAAGATAACTCATATCGGTCTGATATTATCCAAATATTATTTTTTAATGCTGGTGCAATTATATTTTGAATTAATTGCATACGAGAAGCATATATAAGCAAAAGTATTGTTTTTGGATGAATTATTTCATATGGATGTAAATTTTTTATAATATTTCTAATATTTTCTCCTAATGGTGTGCCTCCAGGTTCACGAATTATGATATTTTGTATTTTATGTTTTCGTAAAATATTTTTAAGTAAGTTACAGGCATGTGTTTTACCTGAACCATCTAATCCTTCTAAAGCAATAAATTTGCCTTGATTATAAATCATATTTTTTAGTTATTTGATGAGATTATGTTGTATTAGTATTTTGAATATATTTTGTAATTAGATCAATAGTGTTTAAGTGTTCAAGTTCTGAATCTGGTATATCTATTTTAAATTTTTCTTCTATAGCCATAGCAATTTCAATCATATCTAGTGAATCCGCCTTTAAATCTGTAAATAGATTTGTTTTTTCAGTGATTTTATCTATATGAACATTCATAATTTTAGAAACAATTGTTTTTATTGTATTTTTCATGTTATTCCGAATTATTTTACTTTTTATAAGTGAATATCTTTATTATATATAATCATTGAACTTTTGAATATGCATGCTACATATTTAATGCATATATATTCCACCATTAATATGCATAGTTTGTCCTGTAATATATGAAGAGTATTTTGATATTAAAAATAATACTGCATAAGCAATGTCTTTTGCTGAACCGAATTTTTTCATTGGTATTTTAGATAAATAATTTTGTTTTTGACGTTCGGTCATTGTTTGAGTCATTCCAATATTTATAAATCCTGGCGCAATAATATTTGCTGTAATACCTTTTGAAGCAACTTCCAAAGCAAGTGTTTTATTAAATCCAATTATTCCCGATTTTGATGCTGCATAGTTTATTTGTCCAATATTACCACTATATCCAACAATTGAGCTAATTGTAATAATTCGACCGTATTTTTGTTGTATCATATTTTTTATAATTATTTGTGTAATAAAAAATATAGATGTTAAATTGATGTGTATGGTTTCATTCCAATCCTTTAATTTCATATTAATAAATAATTTATCATTTTTATATGCAGCATTATGAATTAAGATATCAATCTTCTTAAATTTTTTATAGATAGCTTGTATACAAGATTCCACTTGCTTTAGGTCATTTAAATCTAACATTGTACCAAATCCATGATTTTTTAACGTATTATCTATAATATTTTTACCATCTATATTTTTAGCTGTTCCGATTACAAAAATATTATTTTGAGATAGTGTTTTTGCAATTTCTTGTCCAATCCCTTTATTTGCGCCAGTAATTAATGCAATTTTTTTATTATTTATCATAATTATTTTTACTTAATAAATTGATAATTTTATATATATTTTTTATAGTATACATAGGTATAATATTAATATAATTATTGTTATTGAGTTTGGTTAAAACGTTTCCTGTACCCATTTCTAGTATGATGTTTGATATTGATGTTATTACTTTCATTGTTTTTGACCATTGCACAGGCTTAAATAATTGTTTAACTAGTGATTTACGAATAGTATGTTGAGAGATTTGTTGTTTTACGGAAATACTATTAATTACTGGATATTGTGTTTTTTGAATGTGTATTTTTTTAATGTGTTTAACAAATTTTCTTCTAATTTTTTTCATAATATTACAATGCGCAGCAACATCAATAGGTAATATAATTGTTTTTGCGCCCATTTTTTTACATATTATGCTGATGTTTTGTACAGCTTTTTTATGTCCGGAAATAACAATTTGATTATCGGAATTAATATTTGCAATGTTGACCATATGATCAAATAAATGATTTTGACATAATTTTAATATTATTTTTTTTTTTAGTCCAATAATTGCTTGCATTTGTATTGATAATCCGTTTATTTGTTTTTTCATCATGATTGCTCTTTTTTGGACTATTTTAATTCCATCAGAAAATGTCATGGCATTGCTACATACTAAAGCAGAATATTCCCCTAAACTATGTCCAGCCGAAATTATCGGATTTATACCACCTATACTTTTCCATAATCGATAAAGTGCTACTGACATAGTCAGTATTATTGGTTGTGCATATGTTGTTTGATATGTTATAAGAGGTATTTTGATAATATCCCAGATATTATAATTTAAATATTCTGACGCTTCTTGAAAAGTATGATAAATAATACTGTTATATTTATTGAGTTGAATGATACGATGTATATTTTGCTTGCCTTGTCCAGGAAAAATCATTGCTAGTTTTAAAATCACATTATATCCTATAAATATTATTGTAAAGTGCGACCAATATGTATATTATGCTTTTTAAATGTGATATTTAACATAAATAAATATTTTTATTCATGTTAAAATATTTTTTAAAAATTAATTAGTATTTTTTTTTAAAATTAATTTCCCGTGATAAAAAAACTTTTTTGTCATACAGTGGCGTATATGAATTTCTTTACTAAATTTATCTTGTGATAACATTGGTACAGATAATTTATCATGAGATCGTCGCATACCACGTTTTGACCGAGTCGGTTTACTTTTTTGGACTGCCATTTTGAATATATCCTTTATAAAGTATATTTTTATGATTATTGACCACATATATTTTTTAAAAATTCTATAAATCGATTCGCTATTGGAGCATAAATATAATATTTTTGATAATTTCTGGGATGATAAAATGCAATTTTTGAAGCGTGTAATAAAATTTTTTTATTATAATTGTTTAAATGAATTTTATTATCTAATTCAGTATTACCATAAATACTATCAAAAACAATAGGATGTCCAATATATGCGGCGTGTACTCGAATTTGATGTGTTCTTCCAGTTTTTGGTATAATTTCTACTAATGTATGTTTTTTGAAGCGTTTTTTTACTTTAAAAATACTAAGCGATGCTTTACCTAAAGGATTGGTTATTATAATTTTTTGACCATTTGTTAATTTTCCTTTTGTAAGTGGTATAGAAATATGTTGTTTTTCTGTTTCTAAAACACCATGTACTATGGCGGTATAACTTTTATAAATTTTTTTTTCTTGGAATTGTTGGTGTAAATTTTTTAAAACAGATTTTTTTTTTGATAATATTAATACACCGGATGTATGACGATCTATACGATGTACCAATTCTAAAATTTTATAGTTTGCTTCTAGTAAACGAAATATTTCTATTACACCAAATTTTAAACCACTACCGCTATGTACTGCAAGCCCAGTTGGTTTATTAATAATTAATAAATCTTTATCTTCAAATAAAATATAAGAATAAAACTTTTTTTTAATGATTGTATTTATAACGGTTTTATTATTTTTTTTTAATATTATTCTATTAGAATATGATAGTATATCTCCTGTTTGTATTTTATAGTATGGTTTAACTTTCTTTGTGTTAATTTTAATATATCCTGTTCTTAACATTGCATACAGTATATTTTTTGGAATTTTTTGAAATTTTTTATGTATAAAATTATCAATTCTTTGATTAGTTGTATCATTGTTAATTTTGATATTTAAATTATGTTGATTATTCATTGTACTCCATATAAAAAATACTTATTTAATATATGAAATTTAAATTTTATATCAATATTACATGTATAATTGATCTCATATAGATTACTAATTTAATATAAGTTTTGTATGTTTTAATTAAAAAATCAGTACATCTCATATTATTATTTTAGAATAAATATTTTTTTAAATTAAAAAATATATGTGTGAATTTAATGTATGTTAATATATATGGAAACTGTTTGCATATATTATACTTATATTTATATTCTTAATATTTTAAATGTCTTGCATTTATAATGTAATATATATTCTTAATATAGTATTTTTATTTCTATTTAGCAATAATTTTGTAGTATAAATATTTAGTATTTGGATTAATATGTACACGATTTTATTATTTTTTATTTGATAAGTTTTTATGCCATAATATTTTTAATATATATGTTAAATGTAATATATTGATAAAAATACATGAAAAAAATAGTATAATACAAAAAAAACATTATTTTCATATGTAATTTTTGAATCATACGTTTTATATACGATATATGATATAATATATTTATTTTTTTATATATTTCGTACAAATGTATTTATTATCATATTTTATTCTACAGAGATTATATAAATATATTATATAAGATGATCATTTTTTTAATCAAAATTTTTAAAATTATTTAAAATATTTCATTTTTATAAAATAAAATCTTATAGTGAGATAATTTTATATTGTACGTTCATTTAAATATTTCTTAAAAATATGAACCTTTTAAAATCGTTTATTAATATTAGTGTATTAACTTTATTTTCAAGAATACTAAGTTTTATACGTGATTTTATTATTGCTTATACATTTGGGGTATCAATATCAACTGATGCATTTTTTATTGCGTTTAAGATACCTAATTTATTAAAGCGGATATTTGCTGAAGGAGCATTTTTACAAATTATTATTCCTATTCTTATTCAATACAAAAAACAAAATAGCAATATTACAAAAAAATTTTTTTCTGCTATTTTTGGTTTTATGATTTTAATGTTATGTTTTTTGACTTTCATGGGTATATATTTTGCGCCTTATATTATTTGTATTATCGTTCCTGGTTTTTTTAAAAAAAAGTTATTATTTTTATTAACTGTAAAATTACTAAGAATTACTTTTCCTTATATTTTTTTTATTTCATTATCATCGTTAACAACTGCGATTTTGAATATTTGGGATTGTTTTTTGATACCTGTCTGTTCCCCAATTTTATTGAATACTAGTATGATCATTTTTTCATTATTTTTTACAAAATTTTTTCATACTCCAATATTTGCTTTGTCTTGGTCTGTAGTGTTTGGTGGTATTTTACAATTTTTATATCAATTTTTCTTTTTAACAAGAATTGATATGTTAGTTTCACCAACGATTAATTTTAAAATATTACAAATATCTAGTTTATTAAAAAAAATTGGTTTAGGAATATTAGGTGTATCAGCAAATCATATTTCTTTATTAATTAATAGTATTTTATCATCGTTATTTATTTCAGGTTCAGTCTCTTGGATGTATTATGCAGATAGATTAATTGAATTTCCTGTAGGTATACTAGGCATATCACTTGGTACAATATTATTATCATCATTAACAAAAAGTATTGTTTATAGTAAACGAGATCAATTTTGTAAATTAATTGATTGGGCAATGCGAATTAGTTTTATAATAGGATTACCAAGTTCGTTGATGTTATATATTTTATCACATCCTTTAATTACAGTTTTATTTCAATATGGAAAATTTACAAAATTTGATACTATGATGACAGAAAGGTCGTTAATTGGTTATTCGATAGGATTGTTAGGATTAGTATTAGTCAAGGTATTATCTCCTGCTTTTTATGCACGTCAAGATATTAAAACACCCATGATTATTTCTTTTATAACAATTTGTATTACACAAATTATTAATTTATTTTTTTTATTTATGAAGTTTGGAAATTTAGGTTTATCATTGTCGATTAGTTTTTCGGCTTGGTTTAATTGTATGTTATTATATTGGTATTTATATCGAAAACGATTTTTTAAATTTCAACCGGGTTGGTTAAATTTTATATTAAAAATTATATTTTCTACACTAATTATGTTAATCATATTAACAATTATCTTACATTGTATGCCGGATTGGAATGTTGGAAGTGTTTGGTATAAAGCAAATAGATTATTGATGATTATTATATCTTCTTGGTTAATTTACTTTACAATATTATTTATATTTGGAATGCGTATACAACAATTTTATTTTAAAGTATAAATTATTATACAAACAATCTATTTGTATTGGTTATAAAAAATACAAAAAATCTTGTTTTTTGTAAAAACAATTATATTATATATTTTTATATGTTTTATATATAAAGATCAGTCATGTTATTATATTCTCAAATATATTGTTTATTTATATTGGAGGAGGAGGGATTCGAACTCTCGGATAAGTGTTACTTATCGGCGGTTTTCAAGACCGCTGCCTTAAACCACTCGGCCACTCCTCCGAATATAATTCTTAAATAATACAATATTACACATATAAATATTAAATATATTATTTGATATAATAATACAATTATCATTGTATGTAAAGTTTTTTATTTATTATATTATGCTCTTACTTACCTAAAATATTATATAATATGCTGATTTATAAAAAATAATGTTGGACAATATATTTAATATTTATTACAATAAAATTTAGTGTTGGTATTTTTGGCGCGTTGACAGATTGGTTATGTGGCGGACTGCAAATCCGTATAATCTGGTTCAATTCCAGAACGCGCCTAAAATATTTGCCCGGATGGTGAAACAGGTAAACACAAGGGACTTAAAATCCCTCGGCTTAACAGCTTTGCGGGTTCGATTCCCGCTCTGGGCATAAAATTATAATTTTTTTATTTATAAATTACTTCATATAAATTAAAATGTTTTTTTGTGTTCAATATTTTATAGTTTCCAAAATATTTCATAAATATATTTTTACATGATATGTTTGAATGCAATACTATGCGTAATTTTCCGTTTTTATATAAAAATTTTTTTGATTCTTTTATAATTTTATAAATAATGCTTAAATTATTACAATTACTATAATGTGTAGGTGGATTAGTGATAATAACATTAAATTTATTACAGACATGTGAAAAAATATTACTGTAATGAATTTTACCTATTATTTTATTAATTCTAAAAGTATATTTACTACAAAATAATGCTGTACTATTATTATCGACAAGTGTAATTTTTGTTGATGGTGAGCATTTTTTTAATACAGCAGATAAAACACCTGAACCTGATCCGATATCTAAAATTTTTCCTGTAATGTTTTTATTAAAACTATCGATCATTAACTTACTACCTATATCTAATTTTTTATAGTCAAATACTCCAGGCAAAGTTACAATTTTAGTATTATATATAATATACTGTCTAAAATATTTTTTTAAATCAAAATTTGGTATTTTTTTTATGGTTCCATGATATAATGCACATTTTTTTTTATAAATTATTTTTTTAAATTGGATCCAAGCTTTAAATATATTTTGTATGCTATTAATACCGAATTTGTTTTTTCCGACTACAAAAATTTCTTTTTTTGTACTCAGTTTAGAGCATATGTATATTAATTGAAATATTAACTCAATTTTACTTCTAAGTAAAAAGAATATTACAGTATCACAATTTTTAATCATATTGTATCTAGGTAACATTCTAAAACAAATATTATTATTTTTCTTATATAATAAAATATTATTATAACATTTTTGTATATGTATAGTTATTTTTTTGGAAATAATTTTTAAAAATATTTGATCTTGAATATTACCTGAAAAAAGTATTTTTTTTTGTTTAAATTTATCAGCGTACTGAGTAATAATTTTACTTTCATCAGTTAAATATAATATAAATGTATCCTCTATTACTAATAAATATATATATTATAATTATAATTATAATATATAAATTTTATAATATAATATTATATTACTTGTGATTTTAAAAATTTGCATTTTTATGTTATTAAATAATCCGATTGAATTTCAAGGTAATGTTTTTACATTTTTAGTCTTATATATTAAAAATGATACTATAAATATAGTACAAAAAGCAATATTTAATAAAATTAAAGAATCTCCGGAATTTTTTAAACGTGCGTATATTATATTAAATATTTCTTATTTAACACCTGCAGTTAACTGGCATGATATGCAACAAGCAATTACTGACACTGGTTTGCGTATTATAGGTGTTTCTGGGTATATTAATTGTATTTTAAAAAGTATAATTATTAAATCTGGTTTACCAATTTTTAATAATGGTAAGGAAATTTTAAATAATATTAATATTCTAAAAAAAACAGATCTTTTAAATCTAAAAAAAATTAAATCAACTGTTATTACTCAACCCGTTAGATCAGGGCAAAAAATTTATATCAAATATGCAGATTTAATTATTCTTAATAATGTTAGTACAGGTGCAGAATTAATTTCTGGTGGTAATATTCATATTTATGGCACAATGAGAGGACGTGCTTTAGCAGGTGTACACGGGGATCGTACAAGAAATATTTTTTGTACAAAGTATTTCGCTGAAATTGTTTCAATTGCAGGTGAATATTTATTATTAGATCAAATTACTGCTAGTTTATTAGGATGTAGTGTATATGTATTTTTTAAAAAAAACAATTTATATGTTAAACCGTTAATTTAATTTATATTAAGATATGGAATAAATTATATGACTACTCGTATTATTGTAGTTACTTCAGGTAAAGGCGGAGTTGGAAAAACTACATCTAGTGCAGCAATTGCAACTGGTTTTGCCCAATTCGGAAAAAAAACTATAGTAATCGATTTTGATATTGGATTACGTAATTTAGATTTAATTATGGGTTGTGAAAGACGTGTTGTATATGATCTAATTAATGTATTGGAAGGTGATGCTAATCTGCAACAAGCGATTATTAAAGATAAATATACTGAAAATTTATTTATTTTACCTGCTTCACAAACTCGTAATAAAGATGCCTTAACTAAAGATGGTTTGAATATAATTTTTAATAAATTATTAGATATGAATTTTGATTTTATTATTTGTGATTCTCCAGCAGGTATTGAAGCAGGAGCAATTTTTGCAATGTATTTTGCTGATGAAGCAATTATCGTTACAAATCCTGAAGTTGCTTCTGTTAGAGATTCTGATCGTGTTTTAGGAATTATTGCTGCGCAATCAAAAAGGGCTGAAAATAATTTATTTCCTGTAAAAGAATATTTATTATTAAATAGATATGATCCTATTCGAGTAAAAAACGGGGATATGTTAAGTATGGACGATGTTGTAGATATTTTACGTATTCCAATAATTGGAGTCATTCCAGAAGATGTTTCTATATTAAAAGCATCTAATCAAGGTGAATCGATTATCTTAAACCAAACATCTAAGGCTGGACATGCATATTGTGATACAGTAAAAAGATTACTCGGGAAAAAATGCAATTTTCGTTTTTTAAAGGAAGAAAAAAAAAATTTTTTTAGAAGATTATTTTGGAGATAAACAATGTCATTACTAGATTTTTTTTTATCTTGTAAAAAAAATACAGCATATATTGCAAAAAAAAGATTACAAATTATGTTTTTTAAACAAAAACAACAGGTTAATTATTCTAAATATTTTATAAAATTAAAAAAAGAGATTTTATTGACAGTAGAGAAATATATTCATATGAAACCAAATATACTGACAGTTCGTGCTAATCAAAAAGATCCGAATATTTTTATTTTAGAATTAAATATAAGACAAAAAAAATGACATTTTCATTTTTCGCATACATAATATTTGTTTTTTTATAATAGTAAATTAATAATTTTATTTGGATAATATCATGAATGAAAAAGTAATTATTTTCGATACATCATTAAGAGATGGTGAGCAAGCATTACAGGCAAGTTTAAGTGTTAAAGAAAAGTTACAAATTGCCTTTGCTTTAGAAAGGATGAAAGTTGATGTTATGGAAGTGGGTTTTCCAATTTCTTCTCCTGGAGATTTTAATTCTGTACGAGAAATTTCAAAAAATATTAAAAATACAACAATATGTAGTTTAGCTCGTTGTGTTGATAAAGATATTGATGCAGCTGCAAATGCTATGTCTATATTAGATCATTTTAGAATTCATATTTTTTTAGGTACTTCTAATTTACATATGCAATCAAAACTAAGAAAAAATTTTGATGAAATTGTAGATATGGCAATTCATTCAATTAAATATGCAAAACGTTATACAAATGATATTGAATTTTCTTGTGAAGACGCTGGACGAACATCGTTAGATAATTTATGTAGAATTGTTGAATATGCTATTTCTGCTGGTGCAAATACCATTAATATTCCAGATACTGTTGGTTATACTTTACCAAATCAATTTAGTAATATCATTAAAATGTTGTACAAAAAAGTACCAAATATTGATCAGGCAGTTATTTCTGTACACTGTCATGATGATTTAGGTATGGCTGTTGGTAATTCAATTTCAGCAATTTTATCCGGGGCTAGACAAATTGAAGGTACCATGAATGGAATTGGTGAGCGTGCAGGAAATGCAGCCTTGGAAGAAGTGATTATGGCAATTATATCACGTAAAGATATATTAAAAGTACATACAAATATTGAAACAAAAGAAATATATCGTACAAGTAAAATTATTAGTCAAATATGTAATATGCCTATACCTGCAAATAAAGCAATTATTGGTAGTAATGCTTTTTCACATTCTTCTGGAATACATCAAGATGGTATTTTAAAAAATAGAGAAAATTATGAAATTATTTCCCCGCAGATAATTGGTTTAAAAGAAGTACAATTAAATTTAACTTCACGATCAGGAAGAGCAGCGGTACGACATCGCATGCAACAAATGGGTTATAAAGATGTTGAATATAATATTGATGAACTATACGTTTCATTTTTAAAATTAGCGGATAAAAAAGGTCAGGTGTTTGATTATGATTTGGAAGCATTGGCGTTTATAAATAATCAACAAGAGACTCCAGAACATTTTAGGTTGGAATATTTTAACGTTAAATCTAGTTCTAGTGGTTCTGCAATTGCATCAGTAACATTGATTTGTGGTAAAAATATTGTTACAAAAACTGCTGCTACGAGTAATGGTCCGGTTGATGCTGTATACCGTGCTTTGCATAAAATATCGGGATATAAAATGTTATTACAAAAATTTCAATTGTTTGCAAAAGGACAAGGTAAAGATGCTCTAGGCCAAGTAGATATTATAGTAGATTATAGAAATCGAAAATTTCACGGAATAGGGTTAGCAACAGATATTATTGAATCTTCAGCGCAAGCATTAGTTAATGTTTTAAATAGTATATGGCGAGCTAATCAAGTTATTTTAACATTAAATAAAGTTAATGGAATTTAAAACTAGTCAAATTCATTTTTTATATATGTTTAAGATATTTATTTATATCTTTTAAAAACATTTACTTGCAGAGTGTTTCAAATGAAAAAGAAATTTCATGTAGCAATTTTACCTGGTGATGGTATTGGCCCTGAAGTTATGCAAGAAGCGTATAAAATTTTAAAAATTTTAAAAAAAAAATGTTTTATTAATTTTATTTTTCATGAATATGATATTGGTGGAATTGCAATTGATAAGTATGGTACTGCTTTGCCAAAAAGAACGTTATTAGGTTGTGAGTCTTCAGATGCAATTTTATTGGGTTCGGTAGGTGGTCCAAAATGGAACAATTTACCTGATGAAAAACAACCAGAACGTGGTGCTTTATTACCATTAAGAAAACATTTTAATTTATTTGCAAATATTCGACCTTCGATTTTATATTCTGAATTACAAGATTTATCTCCTTTACGTCAAGATATTCTTGGTACAGATATAAACATATTATGTGTTCGTGAATTAATTAGCGGAATATATTTTGGTTCATCTGAAAGAAAAGATAGTATTGATTTTGGAGAATATGCTTTTGATACTGAGTTATATTATCGATCTGAAATTAATAGAATAGCAGATATGGCATTTCAAATTGCACAACAACGGAATAATAAACTTACTTCTATTGATAAAGCGAATGTTTTAAAGAGTTCTAAATTATGGCGCGATACAGTTAATAATCTTTCTCAAAAGTATCCTAAAGTGCAATTATCACATTTATATATTGATAATGCAGTAATGCAGATTATTAAAAATCCAAGTCAATTTGATGTAATATTATGTTCTAACTTATTTGGTGATATTATATCAGATGAATGTGCGGCGATTACTGGATCAATTGGTATGCTAGCTTCAGCTAGTTTAAATGAAAATAATTTTGGTATGTATGAACCAGCCGGAGGCTCTGCACCAGATATTCAAGGTAAAAATCTGGCTAATCCAATTGCTCAAATTTTGTCTATTGCGTTATTATTACGATACAGTATGCAATTATACGAATTATCGGATGCAATTTTTGAAACTATTAAACAAGTATTAAAAAAAGGTTATAGAACATTTGATATTGCAAATAATACACAAGACTATATTCATACTAATCAGATGGGAGATATCATTTCCCAAATGTTCATTAAAGAGATATAATATGGGACAAACATTATATGAAAAACTGTATAACAATCATATCGTTTATACAGATACAGAAAATACATCTATTTTATATGTTGATTTACACCTAATTCATGAAGTTACTTCTCCACAAGCATTTAGTGGTTTACGTTTAAAAAATAGAAATATTAGATGTCCAGAAAAAACGTTTGCTACTATGGACCATAATGTTTCTACAAAAACTAATAATATAACTTTATTAGATCATATGGCACGTAAACAAATACAAGCATTATCTAATAATTGTCGTGAATTTAATATTTCGTTGTTTGATTTAGGACATAATAATCAAGGTATTGTTCATGTTATGGGTCCAGAACAAGGCATGACATTACCCGGCATGTTAATTGTATGTGGTGATTCTCATACTTCCACACATGGTGCATTTGGCGCATTAGCATTTGGTATCGGAACATCTGAAGTTGAACATGTTCTTGCAACCCAGACTATTAAGCAAAAACGTTATAAAACCATGAGGATCGACATTTCTGGTAATTTAAATAATTATATTAGCCCGAAAGATATAATTTTATTTATTATTAGTCAAGTGGGTGTTTCTGGAGGTACAGGCTATGTTATTGAATTTGTTGGTGAAACAATATCTCAGTTAAGTATGGAAGGTAGAATGACATTATGTAATATGGCAATAGAAATGGGTGCAAAATCTGGTATTGTCGCTCCAGATAAAACAACATTTCAATATTTAAAAAATAGAAATTTTGCACCACGGAATTTTAATTGGAATCATGCTATACAGTATTGGAAAACTTTAAAATCAGACGATGATGCCGTTTTTGACAAATCATTATCAATAAATATTAATAATCTATCTCCCCAAGTAACCTGGGGTACAAATCCCAGTCAGGTTATTGCAATTGATCTACCTATTCCATCCCTTCAATCAATAAAAAATGTTTTAGAAAGACAATCAGCAGAAAAAGCTTTATCATATATGGGATTAAAATCAGGAATTTTTTTAACAGATATTGAAATAAATAAAGTATTTATTGGTTCATGTACGAATTCTAGAATAGAAGATTTACGATTAGCTGCAACTATGATATATAATAAGCGTGTACATGATAAAGTAACGGCTATTGTTGTGCCGGGATCTAATCTAGTTAAAAAACAAGCTGAACAAGAAGGATTAGATAAAATTTTTATTCATGCTGGATTTGAATGGAGATTGCCTGGTTGTTCAATGTGTTTGGGTATGAATGATGATCAATTAAACTCGGGAGACCGTTGTGCTTCAACAAGTAATCGTAATTTTGAACATCGTCAAGGTCATAAAAGTCGTACGCATTTAGTAAGTCCGTCTATGGCAGCAGTTGCTGCATTATTTGGAAAATTTCAAGATATTAGAAAAATACGGTAATATATAAAATTGTAAATGGAGTGTAATATTGAAAAAGTTTATTAGTCATACAGGTATTATAGCACCATTAGATATATCTAATGTTGATACAGATGCAATTATACCAAAGCAATTTTTACAAAAAATTGATAAAACAGGTTTTGCGGAAAGTTTATTTTACAACTGGAGGTTTGGTAATAGTCAGGAGAATACATTAGATACTAATTTTGTGTTAAATAAACCACATTATTTTCAATCTAGTATTTTAATTGCAAGAAATAATTTTGGTTGTGGTTCATCTAGAGAGCATGCGGTATGGGCGTTACTGGATTATGGTTTTCGTGTAATTATTGCTCCAAATTTTGCGGATATCTTTTATAATAATAGTTTTAATAATCATCTTTTGTTAATTACATTACCTGAATGTGAAATAAATGATATTTTTAATATTATTTATAAAAATCCGGGTATACAAGCTACTATTAATTTAAAAAAAAATGAATTTATAATTTACGATAAGAAGTATATTTTTACAATTGATGATTTTTATCGTTCTTGTTTATTACAGGGTTTAGATAATATTGATTTAACATTGAAACATTCAGATAGGATTATTCAGTATGAAAAACAAATACCTAAATTTTATCAATTAAAAGCAATATTGTAATTATCATATATAATAAAACTACATATATTTTATTTTATTAGTGAAAATATGTAGTTTGTTATAATTTTTTAAAATTATTTTAATAAATAGGATTATTTAAATAATTTAAGTGAATATTTTCTAATAATAAAAAATTCTTCTTTTTAGCTTCTATTCGGGTTAATGTAATCATATCTTCTGCATATGGTGTATTAATACGTATGATACGTAAAAATTGATTTTTTATATTTTTAAAATAAATATGACCTGATCCAACCATATACCATATTTCTGTTAAAGAATTAATTTTTTGATATGCTATATCTATCGTTAATGATATTTCTGATCCAACCCAATAGTTATTTTTTTTGATATATTGTCCCCAATATATGTTTTTTTTATTTGCAATATTACAAACAATTATTTTATCAAATTTATATAAACGCCATGTTTGTTCAGCAAGTATTTTTAAAGTAGAAATACCAATTAAATGAATATTATTTGGAATAGATAATCCTTGTGCAATACTTGTACTTAATCTAATTCCGGTAAAACTACCAGGTCCAATAGTAAAAGAAATAATCTTAAAATTGTTGATTTTTAATTTATTTTTTATTAATAATACATGTATCATGGTTAAAATATTTTTTTCGTGTTGTTTATTACACTCATTAATTTGATAATGGATGGTATTGTTATATAATATAGCAATAATATTATGATCTAAAGAAGAATCAATAGATAAGATATTATCATATTCTAGATTATGTATCATATGAATAACCTAATGTAATTGTTATGATTACATACAATAAAAGATTTTATTATTTCTATGTTGTATTAGTATAAATATCATTTTTTTTAATTTATATCATTACACCATCAAATAATATCACTGTATATAAATATATATTTATAACAATTTATATTTTTTTTTAATTTTTGTAAATTCTCCTGCAATTGCTTCTAAAATATCTAAAGGTGTAATCAATCCTTGTATTATTCCAAATTTGTTTGTAACAATAATAACACCGCCCTGCGATTTTCTCAAAACCGTAATTAAATTAATTGGATTGATAGTATCTAAGACTGTTATAGGTAGTGTTTGAATTGAACATTGTTTAATATCAAATGTTTTATGATGCACATGCATAAATAATTCATGAGCTTGGATAATACCAATAATATTATCTAATGTATTATGACATATTGGAAATATACTATGAGATGTATTTCGTAGTTTGTTTTTAATATTATTGATATTATGAGTTGTATTAATCCAAATAATTTTTTCTTTATGAGTCATAATACTCCGAATCGATCGTTCTGCTAGATTTAATACACTTTTAATCATGTATTTTTCTGAATCTTGAAAATGATCTTTATAAAAGGGTAGGGTATGATATAATTTATTGTTTATTTTTTTGAATTTTAATATTTTTGTTTGATTGACATCACATGTTTTTTTAATAAGTCTTAAAATAATTTTAGTAACACGTTGTCGAATTGGTTGTAGTGATTCATATTTGATTATATTATTGATAGAAATTTGATTCAGGATTTCTATAAATAATGAAAATCCTATTGCAAAATATATATATCCTTTTGGTATAGAGACACCGAATGATTCTGAAACTAGATTCAATCCAATCATTAAAAGAAAACTTAAACATAATACTACAATTGTTTTATGTGTATGAATAAATTTTGTTAATGCTTTAGCAGCAATAAACATTAAAAATGTTGCAATTATTACTGCGCAAATCATGATAAATAATTTATTTACCATGCCAACTGCAGTAATAACGGAATCTAACGAAAATATAATATCTACAATAATAATTTGAAAAACAATAATCCAAAAACCTGAATAATATTTATTAATTTTATGGTGACGGATACCTCCTTCGAGTTTTTCATGTAGTTCAATGGTTGCTTTAAATAGTAAAAATAATCCTCCTGATAATAGTATTAAGTCATGTCCAGATAAAGTACAATATTTATTGCTAATAATAGGAGTGGTTAATGTAATAATCCACGATATTGTGGTAAGTAAAATTAATCGTATCGTTAATGATACTCCTAAACCAATAAAACGAGCTTGATCTCTTTTTTCAGGAGGTACTTTATCTACTAAGATAGCAATAAAAATTAAATTATCAATACTTAATACTATTTCTAATACAACAAGAGTTAATAAACCAACCCATGTTGCAGGATTTAACAAGCATACCATTCATATACTCCATAAAAAATCACGAATAATTTAGTTAATGAAATGTATTTTTCAATTTTTATTCATATGTTTTGTTATGTAGTGCATCAATTCGATTTTGTACTGGAGGATGTGAGGAAAATAAATTGAAAAATGATTTAGTTTGTCCATGTATACAGTATGTTTTAATATCTTCGGGTGGTCTAGGATCTGTTACTTCTTTAAACCGTACTAATAATCTAATCATACGATCCCATCCAACACGTTTTGCTGCATCAGAATCTGCTTTGAATTCTCGATATCTTGAAAAAGCCATAACGATAATACTTGCTAACATGCCAAATACTGCTTGTAAAAGCATAGTAGATACATAATTAATTAAAAAACCATATGATCTAACGTAATTTGTGTTTCTATATGTAGATAACATATTCATAATAGAACGTGAAAAAACCGTAGAAACAAAAAAAACGAATGTATTTATTACTCCTTGAATTAAAGCTAATGTAATCATATCGCCATTTGCTACATGACTTAATTCATGCGCAATGACTGCTTGTAGTTGATCTTTATCCATAACATCAATTAGTTTAGTAGAAAATGCAACTAATGAACTATTTCTACTATAACCAGTTGCAAATGCATTTACTGAGTTTGAAGTGTAAATTGCAACTTCTGGTGTTTTAATACCTAATTGGTTAGATTGATATCTTACTGCATTTAAAATCCATGCTTCCATTGATGTTTGGGGTTTATAAATAATTCTTCCATTTGTAGAACGCAAAGCAGACCATTTTGATAATAATAATGATGTAATTGAACCAGTAAATCCTACAAGGGAAGAAAATACAATTAACGATCTAATACTATTTGATTCAAGACCAGTTAAAAATAATACTGTTCCAAACATAAATGTAACGGATAAATTAGTTAGTAAAAATAGAATGACTCGTATCATATAATTATACTATCCTGTTGTGTAATACATGTTATATTTAATATATGTTATATAGATACAAATGTATTAAATGATTTTATTTATTATTAAAAATAATGTATTAATTTTTTATTTGTATATTCTTTATTATATTTTTAAAAATATTTTTGTTTAATTTTTTTTAGAAAAATATAGTCCTTTTGTTCCTGATGGATATAATTGAATCTTTATTTTATTCGTTTTCCAAGCATGAATAATAGAATCAATCCATTCCCATGAAGTTTCAATTTCTTCTTTAGACACAAATAATGATTGATCATTTTTCATACTTTCAAATAATAGTCTTTCATATGCATCTGCTATCTTATCTTTTGTAATATCACTATATTGAAAATTCAATTTCGATTTTTTTAATATATATTTGTTATTTATATCAGGTTTTTTATTTAGAAATTCAATTTCTATACCTTCATTTGGCTCTAGTATAATTCGTAATTTATTTGCATAATTATTATTAATATGATTCATGAATATTGAATTTGGTATATTTTTTAAATATATGACAATTTCAGTTTTTTTAGTATGCATACGTTTGCCTGTTTTTAAAAAAAAAGGCACACCGGACCATGTTGTATTATCAATATTTGCTTTAATTAGTACAAATGTTTCCATATCACTATCTTTTTTTGCACCATTTTCTTCAATATAAGAAGGAACGATATTACCATTAATCATACCTGAACTGTATTGCCCGCGTAATGTATGTGTATAAATATTTTTTGAATCAATTTTTCGTAATGATTTTAATACTTCTATTTTTTGTTTTCGGATATGATAAGCATCAAGTTTTTTTGGTACTGACATTGTAATTAAGCTTAATATTTGTAACAGATGATTTTGTACCATATCTTTAGTTTGACCAATACTATCGAAATATGCCCACCGATTTTCAATACCTATTGTTTCAGAAACAGTAATTTTCACGTATTTAATAGCTGTATTATTCCAGATATTATGAAATATTGGATTTGCAAAACGTAATGTTAATAGATTTAATATTGTTTCTTTACCTAAATAATGATCTATTCTAAATATTTGATTTTCATGGAAATATTTATTCAATTGTTTATTAATTATTTGCGAAGATTTTAATGATACACCAATTGGTTTTTCTACAATTATTCTATTTGGTTGTGTATTATATTGAATTTTACCCAATCCTTCACAAATATTATTAAATTTATTCGGGGGTACAGCAAAATAGTAAATTTTTGTGTTTTTAGATTGATTTAATGTATATTTTAAATGAATAAAATTATCTATTTTAGTAACATCTAAATTATAAAAATATAATTTATTTTTAAATGTATTCCAAATATTTATATCAATAGAATCACTATGAAATTTTTTCAATGCTTGTAAAACTATACTTGAATAATGATTATTATTCCAATCAGCTCGTCCTACACCAATTATTCTAGTATTTATATGTAATAAATTTTGTAATTCTAGCCGATATAATGCAGGTATTAATTTTCTACAAGATAAATCGCCTTTTGCTCCAAAAATTACTAAATCGTATGGTATAATATTTTCTATTTTCACATTTTCCTCTTTATAGTGTTTTTTATTATTTTAGAAAATATATTATAAAGATTAAATTTTTATATCAAAAATAACTTATAATAATATTATCTAAGTTAATAAATTTATTACAATAAATGTAAATATATATATATATTGTAAAATATTTTATATGATTATTTATTATACGTATAATTATTTTATAATTACAGATTTTAAATTTCACCTTATATCAAAATTATGGTTGAATAAATATGAATTTAAGTACAATACGAACAAAAATAGTTATTACATTAGGCCCAACAACAGATGAGAGTGATAATCTGGAAAAATCAATTTTAGCAGGTGCAAATATATTACGTTTAAATTTTTCTCATGGTACACAAGAAGAACATGAAAGTCGAGCATATCACGCATTTAAAATTATTAAAAAAATTGGTTGTCATGTAGCAATTTTAGGTGATTTACAAGGACCAAAAATTCGTATATCTAGTTTTAAAAAACAATCTGTGTTTTTAATACCAGGTAAAATATTTACATTAGATATGACATTATCAAGTAATGAAGGTAATGAAACAAAGGTCGGTATAGATTATAAAGAATTATCATCAGATTTAGATGTAAATGATATTTTATTATTAGATGACGGACGGATACAATTGCAAGTTTTAGATATTTACGATACTAAAGTGGTTACAAAAGTTTTAATTGGAGGTGTATTATCAAATAATAAAGGTGTGAATAAATTAGGTGGAGGTTTATCCGCAGAATCTTTAACCGAAAAGGATAAAAAGGATATTATCATTGCTTCTAACATTGGAGTCGATTATTTGTCAGTATCATTTCCAAGACATCCTCGCGATCTTATGCTAGCACGAGAATTATCAAGTGCATTAGGTAATTATCCAAAAATAATTGCTAAAATGGAACGGGCAGAAGTTGTATCAAACATAAGTATTATGAAAAGAATGATTCTAGCTGCTGATGCAATTATGGTTGCAAGAGGTGATTTAGGTGTTGAGATCGGTGATTCTGAGTTAATCGGTGTACAGAAAAAACTTATTAAATATGCAAGACAATTAAACCGAATAGTCATCACAGCAACTCAGATGATGGAATCTATGGTGAATAACCCTGTTCCAACACGTGCAGAAGTGATGGATGTAGCGAATGCTGTTTTAGATGGTACTGATGCAGTTATGTTATCTGCTGAAACTGCAACTGGACGTTATCCATCTGAAACAGTACGAGCAATGTCTAATATTTGTAGGGGGGCAGAAAAAATACCGAGTATGCATGTTTCTAAACATAGAATTGGTGTGAAATTTGATAATATTGAAGAAACTATTACAATGTCTGCCATGTACTCTGCAAATCATTTAAGTGGTGTCAGTGCAATTATTACATTAACAGAGTCAGGATTAAGCGCGTTATTAACTTCACGTATTAGTTCGGGTTTGCCAATTTTTGCGTTATCAAAACATCAAAATGTTTTAAATTTAGTTTCTTTATATCGTGGTGTTATACCTATTTATTTTAATAGTCCTAATAAAGATTTACAAGTAGCGAATGATGCGATTTTATTACTTTTAAAAAAAAATTTGTTAAAAATTGGAGATATGATTGTCATTACACAAGGTGATATTATGGGGAAATCTGGTAAAACGAACATTCATAGAATTTTAAAAGTATAATTTTTAACGAAAATTTGATTTGTTTGAAAAGATTGTATAAGCATTAGTTATGTTTGATACATTTCTTTTCATTACAGTATATATTAATAATATATGAAAATATTAATTCAACTCAAAAACATTTTTATTGATTTATCTAATCGAAGCATTTTGTCGGATATATCATTATCATTATATTCTAATCGTATTGTTACATTAATTGGGCCAAATGGAGCAGGAAAATCCACGTTAGTACGTGTAATATTAGGATTAATACAGCCTAAAACAGGCTCTATAATGCGAATACCGAATTTAAATATTGGTTATGTTCCACAAAAATTAAGTTTTCATACATATTTTCCCATTTCAGTATATAATTTTTTAAAATTATTGGATCATACAGAAAATGCGATTATTCAAGTACTAAATAAAATTCATATATACCATTTACGATATATACAATTAAATAAATTATCTGGAGGAGAAATCCAAAAAGTTCTATTAGCACGTGCTTTATTAAATAATCCTAAATTGTTAATTTTAGATGAACCGATACAAGGAGTTGATATAAATGGTCAAATTGCTTTTTATAAACTCATTCATCAATTAAAAAAAGAGTTATCATGCGCAATTGTTATTGTATCTCATGATATATATTTTGTCATGGCACAAACTGATGAAGTTATTTGTTTAAATAATCATATATGTTGTTCTGGGTCACCAAAAACAATTACTAAGAATTTAAAATTTATTTCAATGTTTGGTACTGAGTCATTATATAAGTTAGCATTATATCCTCATAAACATAATCATGTACATGTTTTTTAAATTAAAATATATTTTTTAGAGGGTACAAAATGTGTAAGCATGTTTTTTTTATCTGGATATCAGGGATATTATTATCATTTTGTTGCGGGCCTTTAGGATCTTTTATTCTTTGGCGTAATATGTCATCTTTTGGTAATACATTATCTCATGCTTCGTTGTTAGGTTTAGCATGTGCGTTATTATTACATATGAACCCAATATGTTCAGTATTAATAATATTAGTTTTATTAACAATTATGATTGTTTATATAGAACGTATTTCAAACTTGTCATTAGATACAATTTTAGGAATTACTACATATAGTTCTTTATCAATAGGTATGATTATTTTACATATTATTTCAAAAGATGAAAAGTCAGATTTAACAAAATATTTATTAGGTAATGTATTGCAATTAACACTAATTGATATTAGTGTCATTGTTATTATGACACTTATAATTGTTGTATTTATTATGCGATTTTGGGAATCTATGTTATTTATGATTATTCATGTTGAACTTGCTCAAGTAAATGGTATTAACATTTTTTACATGCGTTTCATGTTAATGTTATTAACTGCTTTGTTAATTGGTATATCTACAACATTGGTTGGTGCTTTATTAATTACATCAATTTTGATTATTCCTCCAGCTATTGCTCAAAAGTTTTCTACGTCACCTGAACAAATGGTATTATTTTCAGTATGTATTAATATTATTTCAATTACAATAAGTATGGCGTTTGCAATACTTTATAATATACCTATTAGTCCAACAATTATATTATTTGAATCAATAATATTGATAATGAGTTTTATGATATAATAATATTTTGCATTAAGAAATTACATGAAAGATGTTTATTTAATACGTTAATATATTATTGTAGATGGTGTACCGCTCATTAAG
Source organism: Buchnera aphidicola (Takecallis taiwana) (assembly GCF_039355125.1). Classification (NCBI taxonomy): domain Bacteria; kingdom Pseudomonadati; phylum Pseudomonadota; class Gammaproteobacteria; order Enterobacterales; family Erwiniaceae; genus Buchnera; species Buchnera aphidicola. The sequence goes on along the minus strand of NZ_CP134979.1, from coordinate 247,635 downwards.
CAAGTTGCAGTATTCGTTTTTGGAAAAGCAATAACATCTTTGATATTATTATTTTTTGTTAATAGCATCACAATTCTATCCAATCCCAGTGCAATACCTGCATGTGGAGGGGTACCGTATTTTAAAGCATGTACAAAAAAATCAAAGGGATGTTTGTTTGTTTTAATAGATATATTTAGTATATCAAAGATTATTTTTTGTACTTCTGGATTATGTATACGTACTGAACCCCCTCCAACTTCATATCCATTTATAACTAAATCATAAGCATTGGAAAGAATTGATTCTGGATTAATTGTTGTTAATGTTTGTATGTCAATATTTTTTGGAGCTGTGAATGGATGATGTGTTGCGGATAATACATTATTTTTATCTTTTTTAAACATAGGAAAATCAGTAATCCAAATAGGTTTCCAACTATTTTGATCAATAAGATCAAGTTTTTGGGCAATAATATTCTTAACTTGGTTTGATAAGTTGTTCACAACATCTTTCTTTCCAGATAAAATTAATATAATATCACCATTATTCGCATTGATATTATCAATTATTTCTATAGTATTATGCGTTTTTAAAGGATTGATAGTATTGATAATTTTATATTCTTGATTTTTAAGATTATAAACATAAATATAAACATAATTAATTGTATTATATACATCAATAATTTTATTGATATTATATATTTCACATTCTGAAAACTTGGATATCCCCATCGGTATTACTAGGGCGATAGTTATAATATTATTTTCGTTTGAACTGTTAGTATTATATACAAGATTTGATTTTTTTATATGGTATAATTGTATTGGATTACGTAAATCTGGTTTATCAGAACCATATTTATTGATAGCGTCAGAAAATGTTATTGATGGAATATCTGTTAATGTATAATTTAAAAATTTTTTCCATAACATTTTTATTATTGATTCTGTAATATGTTTTATATAAATGTCATTAATAAAAGCAGCTTCTATATCAATTTGTGTAAATTCAGGTTGTCGATCTGACCTTAAATCTTCATCTCGAAAACATTTCACGATTTGATAATATTTATCTATACCTGATATCATCAATAATTGTTTAAATATTTGAGGTGATTGTGGTAATGCATAGTATTTATTTTGATGCATACGACTGGATATGAAATATTCTTTAGCACCTTCAGGGGTAGATTTACTTAATAATGGAGTTTCCAAATCTAAAAAATCATGTTTATTTAAAAAATTTCTTATATATTTAGTAATTTCATGACGAGATTTTAAATTTTGAAACATATCTACTCGACGTAAATCTAAATAACGATACTTAAAACGGATTTTTTCTTCATTGTGTTGATTGATGTCCATTGGTAATGATATGGCGCTATTAATAATATTCAAAACATTTGCAACAATTTCCACTAATCCTGTTTTGATTTTCATATTTTGGTTTTTTACAGTTCTTTTTTGAACAATACCAATAACTTGAATACAAAATTCGTTTCTTAATTTGAGCGCGTTTTGAAAAGCGGCATGATTTTTAGAATGAAAAAATATTTGTACAGTACCTGTACAATCTCTAATATCAACAAATATGAAATTACCAAAATTTCTTTTACGATCTACCCATCCACATAATGTAACAGTTTGGTTTACATCAGATACTGTAATATTGCCACAATATTTTGTACGCATTGGTTATTCACTCTATAAAATAAAAATATTAATATTTTTTATCTACTTCTAAATATAATTCGGCCTTTACTTAAATCATAAGGTGTTAATTCTACTGTAACTTTATCACCAGTTAGTATCCTAATGTAATTTTTACGCATTTTACCAGATATATGAGCTGTAATAATGTGCCCATTCTCTAATTTTACTTTAAACATTGTATTAGGTAGTGTATCTATAATATTACCTTGCATTTCAATATTTTCTTCTTTGTTCATTATGATTTCCTTTTTAATTATATTAAATCTAATGTATTTAAATATCGTTCTGCATCTAATGCAGCCATACAACCACTGGCAGATGAAGTAATTGCTTGTTTATAATTTTGATCTACAACATCTCCGGCAGCAAAAACGCCTGATATATTTGTTTGTGTAGTGATATTTTTAAGATTTTTATTTAATATAATATATCCCTTTTCCATATGTAATTTTTCATGAAAGATATGAGTATTTGGAATGCTACCAATCGCAATAAATAATGCTTTAATAGGAGTTATTTTTTTATTATTTATATTATTTGTTTGAGCAATTTCAATTGCATAAACACCATTTTCATTACCTAATATATTTACAATAATATACTGAGTATGTAAAATAATCGATCCTGTTTTTAATTTTTTATGTAATCTTTGTATTAAAATTTTATCTGCTTTAAATGTTTTCCTACGGTGTATTAAATGTACTATATTAGCAATATTAGATAAATATAGCGCTTCTTCTACAGCTGTATTACCTCCACCAACCACAGCAACATCTTGCGCTTTGTAAAAAAAACCATCACATGTTGCACAAGTAGAAATACCTTTTCCGATAAATTCTTGTTCATTATTTAATCCTAAGTAACGTGGTGAAGATCCTGTAGCAATAATCACACTAGCACTAAGATATTCTTGTTTTTCACATGTTATTTTAAATATTGACTGTGAAAAATCAACATGTAGTACTTGGTCATGAATAATTTTTGTATTTAAAGATAATGCATGTTGTTCTATGTCATGCATTAAAGCCATACCAGTTACTGCTTGAAATCGTCCAGGCCAATTTTCAATTCTTTCTGTTTTCATTAATTGACCACCTTTTTGTAAGCCAGTAATTAACAATGGTTTTAAATTAGCTCTTGCACTATATATAGCAGCAGTATATCCCGCAGGTCCTGATCCAATAATAATCAGTTTATTGATTTTTTTTTTTTGTATGCACATAATTAAACCCCCATGTAATATAATAACATTTATTATTATAAATTATTTAATATAACATGTAAGAAAATAATTTTTATTTCTTAAAGAATAGTATATAATAATAAAGTATATAAGTTTTTTATTTTTCAAAATATCATGAATAATTATATGTATTATATATTTATATATTATATTTATCATGATTTATAAAATTATAAAAATATTATGATTGATCTAAATTTATTACGTTACCAACCCAATATCATTGTTCAAAAATTGAAAAATAAAGGTTTTGTTTTAAATATAGAAAATTTACAGATTCTTCAAAAACAAAGAAAAAAATTACAACTTGAAGTAGAGCAATTAAGGCATTGTTATAAGAATTTATCTAAAAAAATTGGTAAAAAATTAAATACTCAATATGATTTAACAGTTTTGAAAACACAAGTACTAAAAATAAAAAAAGATTTATTAATAAAAAACGATGAATTGTATCATATACAAACAGAAATAAAAAATTTGATATCATATATACCAAATATACCGGATGATACCGTTCCTATTGGAACGGAATATACCAATAATGAAATTATCTTGGTATGGGGTAAAATTAAAAAATGTAGTTTTAAAATTCAAGATCATGTAGCTTTAGGTAAACAAATTAATGGTTTTGATTGGTTTTCAGCTTCTAAAATGTCTGGATCAAGATTTGTTGTTATGAAAGATAAAATGGCATTGTTATATCGTGCTATAGGACAATTTATGTTAGATACACATACCGTGAATCATGGTTATTTAGAAATAAATATACCATATTTAGTAAACACAGAAAGTATGTATGGTACTGGTCAATTACCCAAATTTCAGCAAGAATTATTTTACGTCTCTACAATACATCAACGAAAAAAAAATAACAAGTACATTTTAATACCAACTGCTGAAGTACCATTAACAAACTTATTTCGTAATACAGTTCTTTTAGAAGAAGAAGTGCCAGTTATGTTGACAGCTTACTCTCCATGTTTCCGTGCTGAAACTTTATCTTATGGTCAAGATACACGTGGTTTAATTCGTATGCACCAATTTGATAAAGTAGAAATATTTCATATTACTGTTCCTGAAAAGTCTATGGATAGTTTAGAAAAGTTAACACTACATGCTGAAAAAATACTACAATTGTTAGAATTGCCATATAGAAAAGTACTTTTATGTACCGGTGATCTTGGGTTTTCTGCTACTAAAACCTATGATTTAGAAGTTTGGTTACCAGCTCAAAAAAGATATCGAGAAATTTCTTCTTGTTCAAATATGTCCGATTTTCAAACTCGACGAATACAAGCAAAATACTTTCAAAAAGAAACAAAAAAAAAAATTTTTTTACATACCATTAATGGTTCTGGTTTAGCTATTGGCAGAACATTAGCTGCAATTTTAGAAAATTATCAATGTGCTGATGGAAAAATTGAAATACCAAAAATATTACGTAAAAAATATATGCATGGTATGAAATTTCTGAATTAATTTGTATTATAATATTATTTAATATAAAGCTTCTTAATAAACATATGAATAAAAAAATATATAATTTTAGCGCTGGACCTGCTATGCTTCCAGAAGCAGTATTAAAAGAAGTAAAAAACGATTTTTTAAATTGGAATAATATTGGTACATCAATTATTGAAATTAGTCATAGGAGTAAAGAATTTCATAAAATTATTGTAAAATCTAAACAATATTTACGAGAATTATTAAATATTTCTGATGAATATGCAATATTATTTTGTCAAGGCGGAGCCCGTGCTCAGTTTTCTGCAATTCCGATGAATTTACTTAATCAATTTAATTGTGCAGATTATATTGATAGCGGTTATTGGTCATATAATGCTATGCTGGAAGCAAAAAAATATTGTTTCCCGAATCATATCACTGTTAAAAAAAATATTGATGGTCAAACAACGATTATAAAAATGAAACAATGGCCAATACAGTCACAATCAGATTATATACATTACTGTCCGAATGAAACTATTGAAGGTATTGCAATATATGAAGAACCAAATTTTCATAATAAAGTAGTTGTTGGTGATTTTTCGTCTTCTTTATTATCTCGAAAAATTAATATTAATAAATATGATTTAATTTATGCTAGTGCACAGAAAAATCTTGGACCTTCAGGTATTACTATAGTCATTTTAAAAAAAATATTATTAAAGAATAGCTATCCTTTTACACCTTCTATATTAGATTATAAAAAAAGTTTTGATTTTGATTCTATGTTTAATACTCCTGTAACTTTTTCGTGGTATATAATTAGTTTAGTATTAAAATGGGTTAAAAATCAAGGCGGAATTGATTTTTTTGAAAACATGAATTACAAAAAATCATCCTTATTATACCAAACCATTGATAATAGTAATTTTTATATTAATACTGTACATCCGGATAATAGGTCATGTATGAATATTACATTTCATTTACGTGATCCAAATTTGAATCATATCTTTTTAAAACAATCATACGAATCAGGATTAAAATTTTTACAAGGACATAAAGTAGTAGGCGGTTTTCGTGCTTCTATTTATAATGCTATGCCAATGTCTGGAGTAAAAAAATTGATTGAATTTATGAAAAATTTTGAATATAAATTTAAATAATATTATTAATAATATAGCATTAGTTTTACACTAATTATAAAATATATAATAATTTTTCATAAACAGGAAATATTGATATGCATAGTTTATTAACTCTAAATCCCATTTCTGAAATATGTGGTAGTATTAATTTACCCGGTTCAAAAAGTATTTCAAATCGAGCTTTACTATTATCTGCAATATCACAAGGTACAACATATATAAAAAACCTATTATATAGTGATGATATTCTACATATGCTGCAAGCATTAAAAATGCTTGGGATAAAGTATAATTTTACAAATCAAACTGATTGTATTGTCCAGGGTTGTGAAAATATATTTCAATATCAATCAGGAATATCATTATTTTTAGGTAATGCAGGCACTGCAGTGCGACCATTAACAGCTATTTTAGCATTGCAAAATAAAAAAATAATTATTACCGGTAATCATAGAATGCAAGAACGCCCGATTAAAGATTTAATTGATGCTTTAATTCAAGGTGGTAGTGATATTAAATATCTTAATAAAAAACACTACTTACCTATCCAAGTGCAGGGTGGTTTCAGAGGAGGTGATATACATATTCATGGTAATATTTCTAGTCAATTTTTGACAGCTTTACTAATAGCTTCTCCTTTAGCTATGTTGGATACTAAAATTATTGTAAGTGGGTTAGTATCAAAGCCATATGTAAATATGACATTAAAAATGATGACAGATTTTGGTGTTACTGTATATAATGATAATTATAAAATTTTTACTATTCCATCAAATCAGAAATATCAATCTCCAGGCGAATATTTTATTGAAGGTGATGTATCTTCAGCAACATATTTTCTTGCAGCTGCTGCTATTAAAGGTAAATCGGTTAAGTTATATGGTATTTCTCAGGAAAGTATACAAGGCGATATATGTTTTGCAAATGTTTTAAAAAAAATGGGAGCAGAAATAATATGGGGAGATAATTATATAAAATGTATTCGAGGTAGTTTATCAGGTATTACTTTAGATGCAAATAATATTCCTGATGCTGCCATGACAATTGCTATACTTGCTTTATTTACAGATGGGTCAAGCACAACAATTAATAATATATATAATTGGCGTGTTAAAGAAACAGATAGGCTATATGCAATGTCAACAGAATTAAAAAAAATAGGTGCTATTATCCAAGAAGGAAGAGATTATATTGTTATTACTCCTCCTAAAAAATTTATTTATTCTTATATTAATACTTATGATGATCATAGAATCGCAATGTGTTTTTCATTACTTGCATTATCCAATCAATCTGTTACTATTATTAATCCTGAATGTATATCAAAAACATTTCCAAAATATTTTTATGAATTTCATAAAATTAGTCATTTTTAAGTAAACAGATTATATTGTATAATATACTTTGTTAGGATTATTATTAATATAAAATTTATCTGAGAAGATTAAAATATGCAATTAGCGCCTGTAATTACAATTGATGGACCTAGCGGATCAGGCAAAAGTGTTTTATCAAGAGCTCTTGCTAAATATTTAACATGGTTTAATTTAGAATCTGGTGTAATTTACAGATTATTTGCTTGTGTATTTATAAAAAAAAATCCTATTTTTTCAAAAAAAAATTTACTTTCTTTATTAGAGGATTTTAATAATTATTTTAATTATAATGATGGAATAATCTGTAATTTTAATACTAAAGATTTTACACAGTATGATCTTATGTCACAGAAAGTAACAGATATTTCTTCCAAATTAGCTACTATTACATACGTTCGAAGTAATTTATTAATTAAACAACGGTTATTTAGGAGAAAACCTGGTTTAATTGCTAATGGACGTGATATGGGAACAACTGTATTTCCAGATGCTATAATAAAATTTTTTTTAAATGCTAAATTAAAATATCGTGCACTTCGTAGAATGTGTGAATTACAAAAAAAAGGTTTTAATGTTAATTTTAATAACATATTATTACAAATGCAAAAAAGAGATTTTCGTGATATAAATAGAATTGACTCTCCATTAAAAACAGCTAAAAATGCAATTGTTATCGATTCTAGTAATATGAATGTTACAGAAGTATTGAAAGTAGCAATGTCACATATTAAGATATAATAAAAATTATCTGCTCTATAATTAGGATGATTATAGAAAATTTCAATTAACCTATTTCACATGAAGTAAAATAGAAGTTAAATCTCATTATTTTTAATAATATATATGAATGAAATCTTTTCACAATTATTTGACGAATCTTTAAAAAAAATTAAGACAAAAACCGGATCAATTATTACCGGTACAGTTATTGCAATTCAAAAAGATACGGTCCTAATTGACTCCGGATTAAAATCCGAATCTTATGTTCCAATTGAACAATTTAAAAACAAGTTTGGACATTTAGAAGTGAAAGTTGGTGATCAGATTGATGTAGCTTTAGATGCAATAGAAGATGGTTTTGGTGAAACTGTATTATCACGCGAAAAAGCTAAAAAACATGCATCATGGATTAAATTAGAACAAGCGTATGAAAAATCAAACATTATTACAGGTATTATTAGCGGAAAAGTTAAAGGCGGTTTTACCGTAGAATTAAATGATTTACGTGCTTTCTTACCCGGATCATTAGTAGATATCAGGCCCATTAAAGACACTAGTTATTTAGAAAATAAAGAGTTAGAATTTAAAGTTATTAAATTAGATCAAAAACGAAATAATGTTGTTGTTTCAAGAAAAGCTGTGATTGAATCCGAAACTAGCGCTGAACGAGAACAACTGTTGTTAAATTTACAAGAAGGTATAAAAATTAAAGGAATTATAAAAAATTTAACCGATTACGGTGCATTTGTTGATTTAGGTGGTGTAGATGGTTTATTACATATTACTGATATGGCATGGAAACGAGTTAAACATCCAAGCGATATTGTTAGTATTGGAGATGAAATATTTGTCAAAATATTAAAATTTGATCGTGAAAAAACAAGAGTATCATTAGGTTTAAAACAACTAAGTGAGGATCCTTGGAATTCTATTTTAGAACGTTATCATGAAGGTAAAAAGGTATATGGTAGAGTTACTAATTTAACAGATTATGGTTGTTTTGTTGAAATTGAAGAAGGTATAGAAGGTTTAGTCCATGTTTCAGAAATGGATTGGACAAATCAAAATATCCATCCAACTAAAGTAGTTCATGTATCTGATTCTGTAAAAGTCATGATATTAGATATTGATGCTGAGAAACGTCGCATTTCATTAGGTATTAAACAATGTAAACCAAATCCATGGGAGTTATTTTCACAAATTAATGCACGAGGTGTGCGTGTAAATGGTAAAATTAAATCGATCACAGATTTTGGGATTTTTATTGGTTTAGAAGGCGGAATAGATGGTTTAGTACATTTATCAGATCTTTCATGGAAACATGCTAATGAAAAAGTATTAAATCAATACAAAAAAGGAGATGATATTATTGCTGTAGTATTACAAGTAGATCCAGAACGAGAAAGGATCTCATTGGGTATTAAACAACTGAAAGAAGATACTTTTAGTAAATATATTCAACAATATAAACGTGACGATATTGTTCCTGGTCAAGTCATTGCATTGAAAAATCAAATTGTTTATGTAAAATTAGCGGATGATGTTACTGGAACGATTCATATGAAACACAATACTACCGTATTAAATATACAAGATTATATTGAATGTAAATTTAATAAATTTGACAGAAAAAATCGTACTATTCATCTTACATTATATAAACAATGTGAAAAAAAATATTTTTTAAAAAAATTTCAACATGATACTTTTTTTAAACTTACTGCCAGTAATTTAATTGAATAAAACATAATTGAATAATGGATTATTCAAGAAACTAAGTGCTATAATAAAATTTTTAGTAACTTAGTTTCTATACAACATACGGGAGAAAATTTTTTGAAAAAATTTATAATTACCGCAAATTGGAAATTACATGGTAATAATGTATTAGTATGTCACTTTATTAATAAATTAAAATCTTATTTTGATACAAATCAAATATTCAGCAAAATTATTTTTGCTCCTCCGGTGATATATATCAATAATATAAAAAATCAAATTCAACATAATAATTTTTTTATAGGCGCTCAAAATGTTGATATACATTTTTCTGGAGCATTTACTGGTGAAATTTCTATTGATATGTTAAAAGATATTGGTGTAACTTATATTATTATTGGTCATTCTGAACGTAGAATATTTCATCATGAAAATAATGAATATATTGCTAAAAAATTTCAAATGATTAAATCTAAAAATCTTATCCCAATTTTATGCGTGGGTGAAAATTTACAAGAAAAAAATTTAAAACAATCTGAGTTAATTTGTAGAAATCAAATTGATGCCATTTTACAATTACAAGAAGAAGATATATTTCAAAATTCTATTATTGCGTATGAACCTATTTGGGCTATTGGAACAGGTCAAACTGCAGATATTAAGCATGTTAACAGAATACATAAATTTATTAAATGTTATATTGCAGATAATAGTAATATTAAATTGAAAGATATTATTATACAGTACGGAGGATCAGTAAATTTCAATAATATACAAAATTTCATAAATTCCGAACACATCAATGGGGTACTATTAGGAACTGCATCATTATCATTTGAAACATTTATAAACATCATTCATAATATAGATCAATATTGTTATTAATAATAACCAAATTGTATTATATATTTCATTTATAAGCGCCGGATATTGACCGGCACCCAAAGTATGATTAATATAATGTTTTAGCTACGTTTAACCAAGCTTTATTAAATTTTTTTTTTTTATTGGAAATAGCTATATTCAGATCATAATGAATAATTTTTTCATTTTTAATACCTAAACATTGTCCTCCATATCCTTGTAATATTTTTAGAATTGCATAATTACCCATTCGAGATGCTAAAATCCGATCATATGCAACCGGTGCTCCACCTCTTTGTATATGTCCTAAAACGGTTGCTCTAGTTTCTCGCTGAATATTATGCTCAATATATTGAGCTAATTGATTTACATCACAAATACATTCTGTAATTGCAATAATGGCATGTTTTTTACCTTTTTGAATGCTATTTTTAATATTTTGTAATAATATTTCTTTTTTAAAATTAGTTCCAGGTAATACAATAAATTCACATCCGCCAGCAATAGCAGCTGATAAAGTTAAATCACCACAAAATCTTCCCATCACTTCTACTATAGAAATACGTTGATGTGAAGATGATGTATCTCTTAAACGATCAATAGCTTCTACAATAGTTTCCAATGCCGTAAAATAACCAATTGTATAATCTGTTCCAAATATATCATTATCAATTGTACCAGGTAAACCCAGACATGGTATACCAATTTCTGTAATTTTTTTTGCTCCAATATATGAACCATCTCCACCAATAATAATTAAAGCATCAATTTTTGCATGTTTTATATTTTTTATTGCTATAGCACGAATATTAGTTTTATTAAATTCTGGAAATCGTGCAGATCCCAAAAATGTACCTCCCCTATTTATCATGTTAGATACACTATTACGGTTTAATTCAATCATTCGGTTTTCATATAGACCTAAATATCCATCATATACACCAATCATTGATATTTTGTTATTTAACCCTGTACGTACTATAGCTCTAATAGCAGCATTCATACCAGGGGCATCACCGCCACTTGTTAGTATACCTATTTTTTTAATCATATATTAATCTTATAAAAAATATTAAAATATAAAGTATAAATAATATTATTATTTTAAAAAAGAATACTTTGTTAAACATTTATCATTATGAAAATCATATATGATAGGAACCCCAGTAGGAATATGTAGATTCGATACTTCTTCGTAATTTAAATTAGATAAATATTTTACTAATGCTCTGAGAGAATTACCATGTGCAACAATTAATATTTTCTTTCCATATTTAATATTTGGAAAAATATATTCTTCCCAAAATGGCAATAATCTTATTAACGTTAATTCTAAACTTTCAGCAGTAGGAATATTATTTTTTTGTAAATGGTTATACCGACGATCATAATATGTAAAAGAGTGTTTATTTTTTTCTATTTTTGGCGGAATTTCTGTAAAACTTCTACGCCATTTTTTTACTTGATCTGCGCCATATTTTGAAATAATAGATTCTTTATTTAATCCTTGTAAATCACCATAATGTCTTTCGTTTAATCGCCATGTTTTTTTAACAGGCAACCATACTTGTTCTAATTCATACAGTATCAACCACAAAGTATGAATTGCTCGTTTTAATACCGAGGTATAAGATATATCAAATACAAAATCTTTATTTTTCAATAATTTACCAGCTAATTTTGCTTCTTTTTTACCCTGATCTGATAAATTTACATCAGTCCATCCTGTAAATTGATTTAATTTATTCCATGTACTTTCACCATGTCTAATTAAAACTAATTGATTTTTTTTCATGCTGATCCTAAGTTTTTATAATTATTTATAAATTCACACTGTTGTATAATATATAATTTTATTATATACATGACATTTTATTTATTTTAATATTAAATATTTAGTAAAAGACGTGCAGGATCTTCTAAAGTATTTTTTATAACATTTAAAAAACCAACTGCTTCTTTACCATCAATCACACAATGATCATATGATAATGCGATATACATCATCGGTGCTATTGTCATTTCTTTATCTACGACAATAACCCGATCTTGAATAGCATGAATACCTAAAATGGCAATTTGAGGTGGATTAATAATTGGAGTTGATAATAATGAACCAAATATTCCACCATTAGTAATAGTAAAATTACCACCTAATAAGTCTGATAATTCTAGTTTTCCAGTATTACCGCGTGTTATAAGATCTTGAATTTTTTTTTCGATATCAGCCATAGATATACAGTCTGCATCTTTTATAATGGGTGTAACTAATCCTTTATTTGTAGATATTGCAATATTAATATCAAAATATTTATAATATATCATATCATTATCATGAACTTTTGCATTAATTTCAGGAAAAATTTTTAAAGCTTCTACAGTCGCTTTAATAAAAAAAGACATTAATCCTAATTTAATACCATGTTTTAATGTAAATTCATGACGATATTGATGACGCATTTTTATCACGTTCTGCATATTAACTTCATTAAATGTTGTTAACATAGCAGTATTATGCATAGTACTTAATAATCGTTTTGCAATTCTTTTACGAATGATTGTTATAGGTACATGTTTTTCACGATTCGATTTAATAGTATTTTCTGCAGTATTAATATAATTATTAAGTCGATCTTTTTGTTTAATATGTATATTATCAATATGTTTTTTTTGATCATATATACGTCTTATTGATGGAGTTAAATGTGATTCATGATAATTCTGATCTTGATTTTTTGGTATATGTACTACAATATTATTTTTTTTAATTTTATGTTTTTGACATTGAAATTGGGTAATGTTGTCAGTTTCTTCCATATATCCTAATATTTGTTTATTAATTACAATATCTCCTGGCGGATGTAATATTTTTTTTAAAACACCATTAGTATGTGCGGGTACTTCTAAAATCACTTTTTCGGTTTCTATCTCCACTAATACTTCATCTTGTTTTACACAGTCACCTATATTTTTATGCCATGCAATAACAGTAGCTTGATTAATTGATTCTGGTAATTCTGGAACCGTAATGAGAATTTCTTTCATATCATTTTCTCTTTATCAAATACTTAAAGCATCAAATATTATTTGTTTTTGTTGTTTGTAATGAACAGATAAACATCCTACTGCTGGAGCAGCAGAAGCAGTACGACCAACATATTTTAAAATAATATTAGATGATATTTTTTTTCTTAATTGATTATATATATAATACCATGCACCTTGGTTTTTTGGTTCTTCTTGACACCAGTTAATTTCTTGAATATTATTATATTGCTTTAAAATATTAATTATTTCGGATTTTGGAAATGGATATAATTGTTCAATTCGTATTAAGGTAATATGTTTAATGTGATTTTTAATTTTTTCAGATAATAATTCATAATATATTTTTCCTGCACAAAAAATTATTTTCTTAATGATATTATGATTAATACTATTAACATCATAAATAATCTTTTGAAAAGTCCCGTTTTCAATATCTGAAAATGTTGAGTAAGTCATATTGTTACGTAATAATGACTTAGGTGTAAAAACAATTAACGGTACTTTTACACAACAAAGCGCTTGATACATTAATATATGATACATTTGCGCTGCAGTAGAAGGAATACAAATTTTCATGTTATATTGCGCAGATAATTGTAAAAATCGTTCTAATCTAGCCGAGGAATGTTCCGGACCTTGTCCTTCATACCCATGTGGTAATAATAATATTAATTTTGATTGTACACCCCATTTTTGTTCACCAGAACTAATAAATTGATCAATGATAATTTGGGCACCATTAGAAAAATCACCGAATTGAGCTTCCCAAATATTTATAGTATTATATGAATCAATAGAGTAACCATACTCAAATGCTAATACTGCTTCTTCCGAGAGAGCGGAATTACAAATATAAAATTTACTATTATTAAATTTTAAATTCTGTAATGGTATGTAGCTTAATCCATTATTTTGATTATATATTACAGCATGCCGATGAAAAAATGTACCTCGGCCAACATCTTCTCCAGATAATCTACATGATATACCATGAGATAGCATATTAGCATATGCGAGATTTTCAGATGCCCCCCAATCAAGTAATTGATTTTTATATAACATATTTTGTCGTTCTTGATATATTTTAAAAACTCTTTCATGCATCTTAATAGTGTCAGGTATATAATTAATTTTTTTAAACAGTTTTTTTAAATCTATTTTTGAATTAGTATGAATTTTTTTTTGTTGTACACATACATTAGATGTATGAATGATAGGTAATTCACTTAATTTATGAATTTTATTTCTTTGTATTGTACGTTCATTATCTAAATAATGTAAAGAAATATTATTTGTAGATATTAAATATTCATGATAAATTTTACATACTGTTGGATGTTTTTGAATTTTTTTATACATAATAGGTTGAGTAACACAAGGTTCATCTGCTTCATTATGTCCTCGTCTACGATAACATACTAAATCTATAAAAACATCTTTTTTAAATTTATATCTAAAATCTAATGCCAATTGCGTAATAAAAAGAACAGATTCTGGAAAATCAGAATTAATATGAAAAATTGGTGCTTGTATCATTTTTGCAATATCTGTACAATATCGACTAGATCGTATATCTTTTAAACTTGATGTAGTAAAACCAATTTGATTATTAATAATAATATGCAAAATACCTCCCACAGTATAATTTCTTGTTTGAGAGATATTTAACAGTTCTTGAATTACGCCTTGTCCTATAATAGCAGCATCACCATGAATATTAATTGGTAAGACATAATCTGAATTTTTTTTTGAAAAACTATCGATATATGCTCGAGCAGCACCCATAACAACTGGATTAATAATTTCAAGATGTGAAGGATTTGGTTTTAAGTCAATGATTATATTTTTATTTTTGAGTTTGATTTTACTTGTCATACCGGAATGGTATTTTGCATCTCCAGTTCTATCTTTGATAATATAATCAGAAGAAAACTCATAACATAAAGTATTAATGTTTTTTTTTAAGATATTAACTAAAACATTTAATCGTCCTCTATGAGCCATTCCAATAATCATTTTTAAAGTTTGTGTTTTATGTAAATAATGTATAATATATTTTAATAATGGAATGAGTATTTCGCAACCTTCTAATGAAAAACGTTTTGATCCTGGGAATCTGCTATGTAAATATTTTTCAAATGTTTCTGATTGGATTAATAAACTTAATAAATCTTCTTGTTCTTTTTGTATAAGATAAAATTTGGTAAATTGATTTTCTAAATATTCTTGTATCCATATACGTTCTTCTATATTATTAATATGCATATATTCAATTCCAATAGATGAACAATATATTTTGGTAAACTGTAAGTATTTTTCTTCAAAATGTATCGCATGAATGATATTACGATTCTTATGGTTTTTAAAATTTTTGTACATATAAAAATCATGTAATAACTTTATACGTAACTCATCCGGTGTAATAGACTCTTGTAATGGATTTAAATTTGCATATTTATGCCCATATGTTCTGATAAAAGTTATAAACTCTAATATTTCAAAATCATAATTATTATGAAGATTATGAACATCGTGATTTTTATGATAATCCTTTATATTCTGAAAATAAGAATCATTTTTGCTAAAAAAATCCTTCCAATAAGAAGAAACAAGATTAGCATTTTTTTTAAATTGTTGATGTATTGTTTCGATATATATTTGATTAATACTACTCAAGTTATATACTGTATGATTTAAACGCTTGTCGTTTTCCATATTGTACCTATACAGGATTATTAATTCTAATAAATTCAACATTTAAATTATATTTTTTCATTAACCAGTTTCCTAATGCTTGTATACCACAACATTCTGTAGCATAATGCCCAGCTGAAAAAAAATGAATTTTATTTTCATGTGCATAATGCATAGTATCTTCCGAGATTTCTCCTGTTAAAAATGCATCTATTTTTAAGGATCCGAGTTGTTTAATAAAGTCTTGTCCTTTTCCACTACACCAAGCGATACGTTTAATAATATGATTTAAATTATGTTGAATACATAACGGTGGTCTTTGAAAGACTGAATGTATTTTTTTAGTTAAGTTTGTTACCGTTGTATCATGAAAAAATTTTCCCCATAGTGCTATATTAGATATTTTCCCTAAAATATTAATATTCAATTGATTAGCAATTTGTACATTATTACCAAGTACTGGATGTACGTCTAATGGTAAATGCCAATTATATATATTAATATTATTTTTTAGAATAAATTCTAGTCGTTTTTTTTTATGTTTGATAATTTTTGAACATTCATTTTTCCAAAAAAAACCATGATGTACAATAATTGCTTGTGCTTGTTTCTTAATTGCAATATTAATTAATTTTTGACATATACTAACTCCTGTAATAATTTTTTGAATATTTGGTATACCTTCGACTTGTAAACCATTAGGTATAGAATCATTAAAGACATTATTATTTAATTTTTTATTAATAATTTGTTCTAATTGATAATTATTCATACTTTTATTTATCTCTAAGAAATTTGTTGATAACAATATATTTGTATTTGATATTTCAAAATATCATATTAGTATTTTTATTTAATATATATTTTATTTTAAAAATTATAGATTTATTCACGTACAATACAATTATTAAAATAATTACATATACTAAATTAATACAACAGATTGATAACAGTATTGTTTAAATACGTATATTAATAATATATATAAATATTTCTATAACATAATACTACTTTTTTAAAAGTATTCAGTATCAATGTACTGGTTATAACTAGATAAATTTTAACATATTTTGGGAGATAAAATGAAAAAAATAGGTATTTTTTTTGGTAGTGATACCGGTAACACAGAGAAAATTGCAAAAAAAATTTATAGTCATATTGGATCAAAAGATGCGGAAATTTATGATATTGCTAACGCTACCGTCAATGATATTAATAAATTTAACATTTTAATTTTTGGGATACCAACTTGGTATTATGGTGAATTGCAATGTGATTGGGATGAATTTATACCTGAATTAAAAAAAATAAATTTTGCAAATAAAGTAGTTGCATTATTTGGTTGTGGTGATCAAGAAGATTATAGTGAATATTTTTGTGACGGGTTAGGTATTATATACAATATTTTAAAAGCACAACATGCAGAGTTCATTGGTAAATGGCCGATACAAGGCTATCAATTTGAAGCTTCTAAGGCGTTAATAGATAAAAATCATTTTGTCGGTTTGGTAATTGACGAAGATCGACAAGAAGAGTATACACAAGATAGAATTAAAACTTGGTTAAAGCAGATATTTCAAGAATTAAAAATTTAATGTTTTTAAATAATACAATATATGTAAGTAATGAAATCTCTGTAAATATTATATATTAATATAATAATTATATGTCTAATAGTAATTACATTAAATGTCATAAAACATAATACAGCATGTAATAATTTCTTTAAAAAAATTACACATGCTGTTTAATGACTAATAATAAGATAATATTTATGCGATTAAACGTACTAAATCTAATACTTTGCTTGAATAACCTGTTTCATTATCATACCAAGCAATTAACTTAACAAAATTATCATTTAAACATAATCCTGCTTTTGCATCAAAAATTGATGTTTCATGACAACCATTAAAGTCACTAGATACAACATCTTCATCCACATATCGAATAATATTTTTCATATATGTTTGAGAAGCATTTTTAATTACTGCACAGATTTGATCATACTTTACGGAAATTTTTAATCGTATTGTTAGATCTACAACTGAAACATTTGGTGTAGGTACACGAAATGCAATACCTGTTAATTTTCCAAATAATTCTGGTAACACCTTTCCAACTGCTATAGCAGCTCCGGTTGATGCCGGTATAATATTTTGCAATACTCCCCTTCCGCCACGCCAATCTTTTTGTGATGGAGAATCAACAGTTTTTTGAGTAGCAGTTGTAGCATGTACAGTTGTCATTAATCCTTCGAGAATTCCAAAATTTTCATGCATAACTTTTGCTAACGGAGCTAAACAATTTGTAGTACAAGATGCATTAGAAACAATATTTTCACTAGCATATTTATTAAAGTTGACACCATTAACAAACATTGGAGTATCATCTTTTGGAGGGGCGGTAATAATAACTTTTTTTGCACCTGATAATATATGTTTTTTTGCGGTTTCAGTTGTTAAAAATATACCTGTTGATTCGATTACAACATCTGTATTTAATTTGTTCCACGTAATATAGGATGGATCACGTTCTGAGAATATTTGAATTTTTTTATCATTTACAAAAAGGTGATTATTTTTGACATATACTGATCCTGGAAATTTGCCATGCGTAGAATCAAATTTTAACATATATGCTATATATTCTACGCTAAGTAAATCATTTATAGCAACTACTTCAAGATCAGACCTACTCTGTGCCATTCTAAATACTATTCTACCAATTCTGCCAAATCCATTTATACCAATTTTAATAGTCATAATATTTACCTTATATTAATAAAATTATTTATAATATGGTATAACATATATCTTAATATATCAAAAATATTTTTTTGAAAAATACAATAAAATGTTTATTTATGTCATTATAATAAAATATTCTATTTGTTATTTGTATCATTAGTTCATAATAGAAACTATCATATATAATAATTATACTTGCTTGTTTATGAATCAAAATAATGTATTTAAATTAATAAAAAATGAATTTGTTATTCATTTAAAACATGGTTTAGGAAAATATCAAGGATTAAGTATTATCAAACATAATAATATTGATGCAGAATATTTAACTATTATTTATGCAAATAACGCAAAATTATATGTACCAATTACGCATTTATATTTAATTAAAAAATATAATATGAATATTACTGATAAGACAATATTATTAAATAAATTAGGATGTAAAAAATGGACAAAAGAAAGAAAAAAAATTTTTAAAAATATTCATGATTATGCTGTTCAAATATTAGAAAATCATGCACAACGTATGATAAAAACTGGTTTTTCATTTCAATTACATGATCTAGAATATAAATCATTTTGTTTAAATTTCCCATATAAGATGACAGACGATCAAAAAAAAGTTATGCAATCGGTATTATCAGATATGTATAAACCAATACCAATGGATCGACTTGTATGCGGAGATGTCGGATTTGGAAAAACAGAAATTGCAATCCGAGCAGCATTCGTTGCCGTAACCAATAATAAACAAGTGGTAATTTTAGTACCAACCACCTTATTAGCTCAACAACACTATAAAACTTTTAAAGATCGATTTATTAATAATAATATAAAAATTGATATTTTATCGCGTTTTCAAAAAAAATCTCAAGAAGTAATTGCTATGAATAAAATTCACACTGGGCATACAAATATTGTGATTGGAACCCATAAAATTTTATTTAATCATATTCAGTGGTTTAATTTAGGTTTATTAATTATTGACGAAGAACATAGATTTGGAGTACATCAAAAAGAAAAAATTAAAAAACAATTTTCTAATATTGATATTTTAACATTAACTGCTACACCTATTCCAAGAACATTGAATATGGCCGTGCATGGTATACGTGATCTGTCAATTATTACAACACCTCCTGAGAACCGTGTACCAATTAAAACATTTGTTAAAACATATAGTGAAACTCTAATTAAAAAAATTATTTTATTCGAAATTGCTCGGAATGGACAATTATATTATATTTGTAATAAAATACAAGATTTACAAGACAAATTCAATACATTACAAAGAAATATTCCTGAAGCAACATTTCAAATAGGTCATGGGCAGATGAACGGTAATACTCTAAAAAAAATTATGCATGATTTCTCGAAAAAAAAATTCCATGTTTTAATATGTACTACCATTATTGAAACAGGTATTGATATACCTACAGTAAACTCAATTATTATTGAAAATGCTGAATTATTTGGATTAGCACAGTTACATCAAATGCGAGGTCGAGTTGGTCGTTCTAATATACAAGCCTATGCTTGGTTACTCATTAGAAATAAAAAAGTAGTTTCATTAAATGGTAAAAAAAGATTGAATGTTATTAATAATATTAAAAAGTTGGTATCCGGTTTTGAATTATCACAACATGATTTAAAAATTAGAGGAGTTGGAGAAGTTTTAGGTAAAAATCAAAGTGGACATGCCAAAAACATTGAATTATCATTGTATATGGAATTTTTAAATAAAACAATTACATATATTAAAAATAATAAAACTCTTTCATTAAAGCAGTTAGAAAAAGAAAAACCTGAAATTAAATTATCTGTACCAACAATATTACCAAATCAATACATTAAAGATGTAGATGTAAGATTGGTATGGTATAAAAAAATTTTTTCTATACATACACAATCACAATTATTAAAAATAAAAAATCATTTAATTAATAATTTTGGCCATTTACCTCCAGAAGCTGAAAATTTAATTTTTGCTACTGAAATTCAAATTTTAGCCAGTAAATTAAGTATTATTAAAATTGAATCTAATCATGATAGTAGTACAATTATATTTGATCAAACAGATCAAACTATTAATACTACGAAATTATTTAAAATGTGTACAACAGAATTTCATAAGTGGAAATTTAATGACCAATATTCTTTAAAAGTTTTTTGTTATTTTGAAGATAATTTACAAAGAATTAAATGGATAATAAATACTCTTAAAAAAATCCAAAAAATATTAATTTAGATAGTAATAATTTTATAAAAAATTATAGTGGACCACCATATTATGAAACAATTTCTTTATATAGTCACAGCTGGTAATCAATCAATTGAGGTTTGGGAATTATCATATACAGGTGAAATGTATTTAATACAAGTAATAGATACTGCAGGAAATGAGGGACAACCAATTATTATTTCGAAAACACGTAATAAACTATATATTGGTATACGACCACAGTATCAAATATTAGTTTATGATATTTTACCTAATGGTATATTAAATAAAATAGGTTCACAAAATATTCCATATAGTCCAAATTATTTGACTTTTGATCAAAACGAAAATTTTTTATTTTGTAGTTACTATCATGATGGTTGTTTAAGTATTAGTAAAATTGATCAAAAACATATACCTACAGCACCTATACAAATTATTGAACATATTAAGGGTTGTCATTCAGTAAAATTAAATTTATCACAGAAATTAGTTATTGTGCCATCTTTATTAAATAATCGTATTTATTTATTTCAATTATTAAAACATGCAGTGTTGCCATTAAAATTTTTGAAATATATTACATGTTCTATACAATCTGGACCTAGACATATTATTTTTCATAACAAAAAAGATTATTGTTATAGTATTAATGAATTAAATGGTACAATTGATGTTTGGAAAATAAATAATGATAAAAACAACATACAAAATATACAAAATATTAACTTATTGAATAAAAAAATAAACAATAATTCTTTTTGGTCTGCAGATATTCATATGACATCATGTGGAAAATATTTATATGCTTCTGATAGGATGTACAGTACAATTACGATTTTTAAAGTTAATATTAATTATACATTAAGTTATATCAGTCAAATTAACACAGTTAAACAACCAAAATCATTTCTTATAAACCATGATAACCAATATTTAATTGTAGTTGGACAACAAGATAATACTATTGCAGTATATAATATTTCTATGGAGAATGGTTTATTATATTTATTATATAAATACCCCACAGGTATAAATCCAACATGGATAATAAGTTATGCAATATAATATATAAGTAAAGTGATTATTTTTATTAAACATGTTACTATATCCGCTATATACTAGATATAGTAATATCACAAATGAATTATATATTTAACAAATAAATAAAGTATTATTTTGAATCGCTAACTTAATTGAATATATTAATTTATATAATTGTGTTTTTTTAATAATATACGGAGGGGTTAAATAAATTATTTTTTTAAAAGGTCTAATCCATACACCGTAATTAACAAAAAATTTTTGTATTAATTTCAGATTAATATTATGATAACATTCAATAACAGCAATTGCACCCAATACTCTGACTGTATAAACTCTAGGATGATTTAATAATAAAAATAATTGGTTTTTAAAATATTGTTCAATATAATATACTTGTTTTTTCCATATATTTTTCCTTAATAAAGAAATATTTTTTTGTGCAACAAAACATGCTAATGGATTACCCATGAATGTTGGCCCATGCATAAATTTGTATGGGTAATTTTTGCTAATACGATGAGCGATATTTTTTGTAGTAATCGTAGCAGCTAAACTCATCATACCACCAGTTAATGCTTTACCTATACATAATATATCTGGGATAATATTAGCATATTCGTAAGCAAACATTTTACCAGTTCGTCCAAATCCTGTTGCTATTTCGTCGATAATTAATGGAATTTTATATATATTACATAACAATCGTATTTGTTTTAAATATTCTACATGATAAAATTTCATGCCTCCAATGCCTTGTAATATTGGTTCTAAAATCACGCCAGCAATTTTATAGGAATGATTCACAATTAGGTTAAGAAAAGAAAAAATATCATAATTATGCCAATGTTCTTGAAAAAATATATTTGGCGTATCTGCAAAGAAGTGTTTGGGTAATATTGTCTTATATAATGTATGCATAGAATTTTTAGGGTCACAAACTGAAATTGCAGAAAATGTATCACCATGATATCCATTACGTATTGTTAAAAATATTTTTTTATTATTTTTACTTTTACTGTAATACTGTAATGCCATTTTCATAGCTACTTCAATTGCTACAGACCCTGAATCACATAAAAAAATACATTCTAGTTTTTTAGGTAAAATTTTTAATAATTCTTGACATAACAATATAGCCGGTTTATGTATTATACCACCAAACATAATGTGCGTAATATGATTAATTTGTGTAATTAAACTATTTTTTAAAATAGGATGATTATATCCATGTATTACAGACCACCAAGATGACATACCATCAATAATTTTTACACCAGATTGTAAATGCAAATATACTCCATATGCTGATTGAATCATATAACATGGTAGCGGTTTTATTATAGAATCATATGGATGCCAAATATGTTTTGTATTAAATTGTAAATTATTTTGTTTCATAGCATGATATTGTATTGAAATATTAGATATCTTATTATAAATAATCATTTATATAAAATATAATTTTTTGGAATTAAATATGAAAAAAATATGGAAAATTGAAGAAGTTAACATGTTATTTGAAATGCCATTTTTAGATTTAATATTTAACGCTCAAACAGTACACCGTAAATATTTTAATCCAAACGAAATTCAAATTAGTACTTTATTATCTATAAAAACTGGTTTATGTCCTGAAGATTGTAAATATTGTGCACAAAGTTCACGATATAAAACCAATGTAAAAAATGAAAAACTTTTAGAAATTTCAAAAGTATTGGACGCAGCCAAAAAAGCAAAAAAATCCGGTTCAAACCGATTTTGTATGGGAGCTGCATGGAAAAACCCTAAAGAACGAGATATGCCGTACTTAATTAAAATTATTAAAAAAATTAAAGACATGGGTTTAGAAACATGCATGACATTAGGAAGTATTAATCAAAGTCAAGCAGAAAGATTATTTTCTGCAGGATTAGATTTTTATAATCATAATTTAGATACTTCGCCACGATTTTATAGTAAAATTATTACAACACGTACATATCAGGAACGATTAGATACATTAAATATTGTTAGAAATTCAGGTATTAAAGTTTGTTCGGGAGGTATATTAGGTTTAGGAGAAAATCTTAATGACCGAGCTGAATTACTAATACAATTATCTAATTTAACTAAAGCTCCTGAAAGTATTCCAATGAACATGCTAGTTAAAATCCCAGGTACACCTTTAGAACGTAATCAAAATATTGAAGATTTTGATTTTATTAAAACAATTGCAGTCACTAGAATTATGATGCCTAAATCGTATATTAGATTATCAGCTGGACGTGAAAATATGAGTCAAAATATGCAGGCATTATGTTTTATTGCAGGAGCGAATTCTATATTTTATGGATGTAAATTATTAACTACACCAAATCCAACTGAAGAAAAAGATTTAAAATTGTTTCATAAATTAGGTTTGTATGCCAAAAAACATAGTATTAAAAATGATAAAATAATACATAAACATGCTCAACAAACAAAAAATTATTATAATGCTTTATCAAAATAATTTTATATTATATTTTTATAATTATAATTCTACCTATTTTAAATAGGTAGTATACAGGATTGATTTATTTAAAACATATAATATTAAATATGATAAAAAAATGGTTTATTACTGGAACGGATACAAATGTAGGAAAAACAATAGTATCAATATTTTTATTAAAAAAAGCTGCAACACTAGGATTTCATTCAGCTGGATATAAACCAGTGTCTAGCGGTTGTATACACACAATGTATGGATTACAGAATAGTGATGCGATACTGTTACAAAAATATAGTGTTTCTACATTACAATATCAAGAAATTAATCCATATACTTTTTATAATAGTATACCTCCTAATTTTATTAATTGTAAAAAAAATAATATTAGCTTTAAAAAACTATCCCATACATTACAAAGTATTCAAAAAAAAGCAAATTGGATTCTTATCGAAGGGATAGGGGGATGGGCTACACCAATATTTCGAAATATTACTTTATCTGAATGGATTAAAAAAGAAAATATTCCTGTTATGTTAGTTATTGCGATAAAATTAGGTTGTATTAATCATGCTATTTTAACATCCGAATCTATTGTTAAATCTGGTTTAAAATTTGCAGGCTGGTTTGCAAATTGCGCACATTATGAAAAATATTTTTTAAATTATATATATACAATAAAACAGTATATAAAAGCACCTTTTTTAGGTATGATTCCCCATATTAATAATATTAATAATATAAATGTAAATAATAATAATATTTTACTTCCCGAATAATACTAAAATATAATAAATATAGTTATGTATGTAAATTCATAACTATATGCAACAATTATTTATATACAGGATATTGTTTACATAATTCAAGAACTTGGTTTTTAATATTTAATATTTTTTTAAGGTTATCATAATCATGAATAATATCAATAATCCATTTTGCGATAATTTGCGATTCATATTCTTTCAAACCTCTTCTAGTAATAGCCGGTGTACCAATACGAATACCTGATGTAACAAAAGGATTATTTTTATCATTAGGAATACTATTTTTATTTACTGTAATATTTGCTAATTGTAAAATATCCTCTGCTTTTTTACCAGTTATGTTTTTATTATGTAAATTTATTAAAAAAAGATGATTATCTGTACCATTGGAAATAATATTAAAGTTTTGTTTTATAAACGTTTCAACCATAATTTTTGCATTCTTTAATATTTGCGTTTGATAAATTTTGAAATCTGGTTGTAATGCTTCTTGAAATGCTACTGCTTTAGCAGCAATAACATGCATCAAGGGACCACCTTGCATACCTGGAAAAACTGCAGAATTTAATTTTTTATAAAACATTTCATCTTGATTAGCTGAAAGAATTAAACCCCCTCTTGGTCCAGATAGTGTTTTATGTGTAGTTGTTGTAACTACATGAGCATGTTGTATAGGATTAGGATACAAATTTGCTGCAACTAATCCAGCTACATGCGCCATATCAATTAATAAATACGCTCCAATATTATTAGATATTTCGCGCATTTTTTTCCAATCTACATATCTTGAAAAAGAAGAAAATCCTCCAATAATCATTTTAGGTCTATGTTTTTTAGCAAGATATGCCAAATTTTCATAATCAATATTACCCGATTTATTTAAACCATATGTAATTGCATTATAAATTTTACCCGAATTATTTATTTTTGCGCCATGTGTTAAATGCCCTCCATGAGATAAATCCATGCCTAAAATTAGGTCACCAGGTTTTAATAAAGCCGAATATACTGCAAAATTTGCTTGAGATCCAGAATGTGGTTGCACATTCGCATAATCTGCTTGAAATAATTTCTTGGCACGATTTATTGCTAATATTTCAATATGATCAACAAAATTACAACCTCCATAATATCTTTTTCCAGGATATCCTTCAGCATATTTATTAGTTAATTGGGATCCTTGCGCTTGCATCACTGATAAACTAGCATAATTTTCTGAAGCAATTAATGCTATATTTTGTTCCTGTCGTAAAATTTCCTGTTTAATATAATACCATAATTCTGTGTCAGATTGTAAATTTAACGTTTTATATTGTAACATGTAAAATCCTTAAACAATAATAATATTTTATATATTTATATAAAAATATAAAATTGATATTTAATTTATAATAATTATATATTTTTCATAATACTATTTAATATGAAAATTAAAAAATTTTTTTATTATACAAATAATGTTACTTTCGTTTGCTGTGTTATGTTGATGATTAATAACATTATATATATTAATTGTATCATGCCCGTAAATAAATAATATTATCTTAGTAGAATATTTTTTCATATTATTCAATATTTTGTTTATTTGTTTAGATTGAAATTCTAATAATATTTTTAATTTAGGAAATTCATGTCTAATTTTTTCAGATATAAATATTACACGATTTATAATAGATTGGTTATTAAAAAAAATATAAATATCAGTCGTTATATTGTTTATAGAAAAAATATTCAATGATTTTACTAACAAAACTAAACGATCCATACCGATTGCTAAACCAACAGCTGGGGTATCTGGACCAAATAATCGTTTTACTAATGTATCATACCGACCACCTGCGCATATTGCGTTTTGTGATCCTATACAATTGGATTTCCATTCAAATACTGTATCATTATAATAATCTAATCCACGAATTAATTTATAATTTATAGTGTATGGAATATTCAATTCGATCATTAAATTACATAATTTCTCAAAACGCGATCTTGATTTTTTATTAATAAAGTCGATTAGGTTGGGTGCTTTTAATAACATACGTTGTATATTTTCATTTTTGCTATCTAAAATCCTTAAAGGATTTTTATGATATTGCTTAACTAAATTTTTATCACAAATAGATGTATGTTGTTTTAAAAAATTTAGTAGTTCTATTTGATATCTTGTTCTTTCAGAAAATAAACCAATAGAATTAATCTCTAATGTAATAGCATGTGTAATACCTAATTGTATCCACAATTTATTTATTAATATAATTAATTCCAATTCAATATCTAAATTTAAAAATCCAAAAGTTTCTAAACCAAATTGGTAAAATTGACGATATCGCCCTTTTTGAGGACGTTCATACCTAAACATAGGTCCATAATACCATAATTTTTGTTTTTGATGATATAACAGTTTATTTTGAATCACCGATCGTACACAACTTGTTGTTGCTTCTGGACGTAAAGTCATGCTATGATTATTTTTATCATTAAATGAATACATTTCTTTACTAACAATATCAGTCATATCTCCTATTGACGCTTGAAACAAAGTTGTTTTTTCTAATATAGGTAGCTTAATTTCAAAATAACCATAACTATATAGTATTTTTTTAAATATATTTTCTATTTTATTCCATATAATCGTATGTTCTGGAAGATAATCATGCATACCTTTGATAGATTGAAAAAAATAATTCACAAAATATTCCTATAGATATATAAATAATTAAAATATTTTTTTGATATAAAAAATCATATATTTATTCGATTGTACGATTACTGCCTGTTAATTGCCCGCATGCAGCTTGAATATCTTGACCTCTTGTTTTACGTATAGTAGTAATCAAACCTTTATTTATTAAATATTTAGAAAATGAATGTATTGTATTAATACTACTACATTGTAAATCACTATTTGGTAAGTAATTCCAAGGAATTAAATTAATTTTACTCGGTATTTTATGTAAAATTTTAACTAATTCCTTAGCATGTATAATGGAATCATTTATATTATGTAACATAATATATTCAATAGTTATACCATGCTTATTCAATTGTGATTGTTTAAAAAATTTCAATACTGATTCTAACAAAGCTGCAATATTATATTTTTTATTAATCGGCATTAATTGATTTCTAATCATATCATTTGATGCATGTAATGAAATAGCTAATTTTACATCATATGATTTAGATAATTGGTCTAAAGCCGGTACTATCCCTGCTGTTGATATGACGATTTTTTTTTTTGAAATACGAAACCCACATGAATCAGATATAATATTTAATGCAGTAATTACGTTATGTAAATTTAATAACGGTTCACCCATACCCATAAATACTATATTAGTAATGGGATAATGTATACAATGTATATTATTATTAATTTTTTGATATGCTAACCAAATTTGACCAACAATTTCTGAAACTAATAAATTGCGTGTAAATCCATTTATACCAGTTGCACAAAACTGACATTTTAAAGCACATCCTACTTGCGATGAAATACATAACGTACCTCTTTTTTTTTCAGGAATATATATTGTTTCAATCACTCCATTCGGTACAGAAATTAACCATTTAATTGTATAATCTTCAGATATTATTTCTTTGATTATATACGGAAATTCTATACAACTTACTTCTTTTAACTTACATCGCAACATGGTTGTTAGATTAGTCATATGATCAAAATTGGAACAAAAACGTTGATAGATCCAATGCATTATTTGATCCGCTCTAAAATTTTTTTCATTTATTGTATGCATAAAATTTCGCATTTTAGTACGGTCCAGATTTAATAAATTTACTTTTTTAATATTTGGATCATATGCATCAATATTCATAATTAATATAATTATTTTTTTTAAAACTTATTATAAAATTTTTCATATATTAAATATAATATAAATATGAAAATATATTAAATAATTTTTATATCTTATATATAAAATATTACAATTATTCTGTTAAATAAGGTAATAAACATTATCACATTGTTGTTATTAAAACTATAATGTATCAAATAACATCCAATATACAAACATAATATTAAAATTTTAAAGTGATATACGATAACATAAAAAATTTTTAAAATTATCATAAAAGACTATATAATAAGTATCAATTTTAATTAATAATATTTTTATTCAAAAGCAGGATAACTTATGTATCTCAATTTTTCAAATTTTTTATACAAGATTTGAAATTTTATATTAAATATATTGACTTATTAATTGTATAAATTAAGCTTTAAATTTATATAATAACTATCATTATTGGTTATTAACACCTGACATATCTAAAAATCAATGTATTACACTAATTAAAAAATAATTTGAAATAATATACTAATTATAATTTCCGTTAAAAAATATGATATATTAACATATTTTATATATTTTAAGTAATATATAATATTGTATATAATTTATTTATTAAATAATCATTCATAAATATTAATTGTATAAATTTATTATTAAATTAAATATATTATTTTAAATAATAATTTATACAACTGATAAGTTGTATTTTTATATAATATATGTTATTCATTTTTTTATATTTTTATAGTAAAATTCAATATTTTTAATATTATTATTAATAATGTCTTTTATAAAATTATATTATTATTTATACTGACAATAATGCATATAATATATACGGTTTTTATACATACAATATATCCATGTACTACATATTTTTACTTGGTTATTATAATAATAATATATTCATATATTAGTAATAAGAAAAATATTTTTATAGAATATTTTACTGCATTTAAATAGATTGATAAAAATTATATGTAGTCTGACTATTTAAACAATAACTTTTATATCTTTCAAAAAATAGACAAAAACATAACAATTATTATTACTTTTATATAAAAAAGTAAATTAAATCAATACAATATATATATTATAATATATAAGTTATCTTCCGTTTTATTATAAATTAAGTAAATATAATAATATAAATAAAATAATTGTAAATATATTTTTTTTATATTATTTTTATATTAATAATAAATTTTTAATTTTTTTTTTATTAAAAAATTAATCATAAAAGTTTACCCAGACAATATGATTATGATAAAAAATCATATAATCATGATTGATTATAAATATGAGAAAAATATTACAAAAATTATATTCTTTACAACAATTAAATGAATATGAAAGTTATTATTTATTTAAAAAAATTATAAAAAATAAAATATCTACAATCAAATTAACAGCAATATTAATTGCAATGAAAGTACGTACAGTATCTATAAATGAAATTATAGGTGCTGTAAAAGCATGTCATAAATATGCAAGACCATTCTTAAAACCTAAATATCCATTTGCTGATATTGCAGGTACTGGAGGAGATAATGCTAATACAATCAATATATCTACAGCAAGTGCTATATTAGCCGCTTCTCTTGGATGTAAAATTATTAAACATTGTAATCATGGCATATCGAGTAACCTTGGTTCTGCAGATATTCTAAAAAAAAATAATATTAATATCAACATTAATGCTCAGAATTCTAAAAAACAATTAGATGATTTGAATATTTGTTTTTTATATGCACCACAATATCACCCAGGTTTTCAGAAAGTCACACAAATAAGAAAAGAATTACATACTAGAACTATATTTAATTTATTGGGGCCATTATTAAATCCATCTAAACCTAATTTTTCTGTTATTGGAGTATATTCTCCACATTTAATATTGCCATTCGCAAAAATTTTAAATCAATTAAATTATGAACGAGCAATTATTTTACATAGTGGCGGCATGGATGAAATTACATTACATGATATTACGCATATAGCTGAAATAAATTGCGGCAAAATTATTACGTATACATTATATCCAGAAGACTTTGGTATTAATAGAATATTAAAATCTTCAATTCAGAAAAATACGATTACAGAAAATTGTCATCTTTTTCATAATGTAAGCAAAGGTTTTGGTGATATTGAATATCAATATTTAATCGCAATTAATACAGCTATTTTATTGAAACTTTTCGGGTATGAAAATCTTAAAATTAATACAAAAATAGCCCTTCAAAAAATACAAAGCGGAGCCATTGATCAACATATAAAAATAATATCTACAAGAGATCTATTATGAAAAAAAACATATTACAAGATATATTATATGATAAAATAGAATGGTTAAAGTATCAGAAAAATATGCAACCATTAAAAAATATAAAAAATAATATTATTACCTCAAAACGCAGTTTTTACCAATCATTACAAACACAATATCCAAATTTTATTTTAGAAATTAAAAAAGCTTCTCCATCAAAGGGTATAATTAACACTAATATTAATATCGAAAATATTGTAAAATGTTATAAACGACATGCCACAATAATTTCTGTTTTAACTGATAAAAAATACTTTTCCGGTACATTTGAACGTATGCATAAAATTAGTACACTTGTCAAACAACCGATATTATGTAAAGATTTTTTTATTGACTCATATCAAATATATTTAGCACGATATTATAATGCTGATGCTGTTTTATTAATGTTATCAGTATTAGATGATTCGCAATATACATTACTTGCTAATCTTGCTCATACAATGAAAATGGGTATTTTAACTGAAATTAACAATATTGTTGAATTAAAACGCGCAATTAATTTAAAAGCTCAAGTTATTGGTATTAATAATCGCAATTTACGTACTTTAAATATTGATATTAATACAACATATGAACTTGCTCCATTGGTACCAAAGGATAAAATAATCATTAGTGAGTCTGGTTTTTATCATAATAGACAAATTAAAAAACTAAAAAAAATAGTACATGGTTTTTTAATTGGATCTTCAATCATGAAAGCTAAAAATATCGATTTAAAAGTCAATAGTCTTTTGTTTGGAAAAAATAAAGTTTGCGGTTTAACACGACCAAAAGATGCTAATAGATCACAAAAATTAGGTGCTGTATATGGAGGTTTAATATTTATTCCAAATTCACCACGAAATATTCAAGATCATACTGCACAAACTATAATTGAATCAACAAAATTAAAATATGTAGGAGTTTTTCAAAACGAAAATATCGAAAAAGTTCAATATTTATCTCAAAAATATAATTTATATGCAATACAATTACATGGTCATGAAAATGCAGAATATATTCGCGTGTTACGAAAAAAAATATCATGCAATATTCAAATTTGGAAAGCGGTATGTATTGAAAATAATGTACAGAAACTAGATTTTACAGATATTAATTATTATTTATTTGATAATTTATATGGAGGTAGCGGTACTTGTTTTAATTGGGAAAAAACAAAACAATATAATCTAGATAAAGTCTTTTTATCTGGGGGGTTATCACATAACAATTGTATAGAAGCATCTAAATTACATTGTTTTGGATTAGATTTTAACTCCAAATTGGAAAAAAAACCTGGTATTAAAGATTATCATAAACTAAAAATTTTATTTCAAAAATTAAAATTATTATAAATAAATAACAGTATTTATATTATATGATATAAGTTTATAACATAGGAAACAGTTTTAAATGAATTTATTAAACCCATATTTTGGAGATTTTGGTGGTATGTATGTACCCCAAATTTTAGTACCAGCACTACAACAATTAGAGCATTATTTCGTTAAATCACAAAATGATGTATCGTTTCAAAACCAATTAGCACACTTATTAAAAAACTATGCAGGTCGACCAACACCATTAACATTATGTCAGAATATTACTAAAAATACAAAAACACAATTATATTTAAAACGAGAAGATTTATTACATGGTGGAGCTCATAAAACTAATCAAGTATTGGGACAAGCGTTATTAGCCAAACAAATGAATAAAACAAGTGTTCTTGCAGAAACCGGAGCAGGACAACATGGTATAGCAACTGCATTTGCTTGTGCGTTATTAAATTTAAAATGTCGTATTTATATGGGCAGTAAAGATATTAAACGACAATCTATTAACGTATTAAAAATGAAATTAATGGGTGCAGAAGTTATTCCAGTATATAATGGATCAGGTACGCTAAAAGATGCTTGTAATGAAGCTTTACGAGATTGGTCTGAAAATTATACACATAGTCATTATATGCTCGGAACTGTAGCAGGACCACATCCGTATCCTATTATGGTACGTGAATTTCAAAAAATTATCGGAATAGAAACAAAACAACAAATTTTACACGAATCATCAAACTTGCCGGATAAAATTATCGCTTGTGTGGGCGGGGGTTCAAACGCCATAGGCATATTTCATGAATTTATAGATGATAAAGTTCAATTGATTGGTATTGAACCAGGTGGTACAGGTCCTCTAACAGGTCAACATGGCGCACCATTACAATATGGACAGACTGGAATTTACTTTGGGATGAAATCTGCAATTATGCAAAATCAAGATGGACAAATTCAAAAATCACATTCTATTTCTGCAGGATTAGATTTTCCATCTGTTGGCCCAGAACATGCCTGGCTGCATTCTATAGGTCGAGTACAATACTTTACAGTAACAGATCAAGAAGCATTAAATGCATTTATTGATTTATGTAAATTTGAAGGTATAATTCCAGCGTTAGAATCTGCACATGCTATTGCTTATGCACTAAAAATTATACGTCAAAACCCGAGTAAAAAACAAAGTATTATTGTGAATTTATCTGGCAGAGGCGATAAGGATATAAATACAATACATGAAAATATTTTAAATAAAAGGATTAATCATGTTAAGATATAGTCATATGTTTCAAAAAATGAAATTATTAAATGAAGGTTGTTTTGTACCATTTGTTACGATAGGAGATCCTTCAATTAGTATTTTTTATCGTATTATTGATACCCTGATTGAATCCGGGGCCAATGCATTAGAATTAGGAATACCATTCTCAGATCCATTAGCAGATGGTATTATTGTACAAAATGCAAATTTACGTGCATTATCTAATAATATAACGATTCTACAGTGTTTTGAAATCTTACATGTATTACGAAGTAAATATCCCACTATACCAATTGGTATATTAGTTTATGCAAATATTATTTTTAAGCAAGGTATTAAAAAATTTTATGAAAATTGTAAATATGTTGATATAGATTCCGTATTAATACCAGATGTTCCAA
The DNA here is from genome assembly GCF_039355125.1 of Buchnera aphidicola (Takecallis taiwana). NCBI lineage: Bacteria > Pseudomonadati > Pseudomonadota > Gammaproteobacteria > Enterobacterales > Erwiniaceae > Buchnera > Buchnera aphidicola. The sequence continues at coordinate 213,303 of NZ_CP134979.1, read as the reverse complement.
TAGAAGAATGTAAAATATTTAAAAAATACGCACAAGAAAATAATATCTCTTCGGTTTTTATTTGTCCGCCGAATGCTAACATAAATTTAATTAAAAAAATAGCAGAACAAAGCGATGAATATGTTTATTTAATTTCACGTTCTGGAGTAACAGGTCACGTACAACAAACATATGATCCAAATATTAATATTATCAAACAATTAAAAAAATATCATGCTGCACCTATTTTACATGGTTTTGGTATTTCAAAAACATCACAAATTAAAAAATCGTTATCATTAGGTACAAGTGGCGTAATTTGCGGATCAATTATTATTGCATTAATTGATAAATATCAGAATAATAATATTTTAATAAACAAAATTTCAGAATTATCAAGAAAATTAAAAAATGCTACAAAAAATCCTGTATTTATAAAATAATTAGTTTTAATATTACAATTATGTAATATTAATAATTTTTCACTCAAATTATAAAAATTTTTATTTTACTAATAATTATTTATATAGTAAATTTCACAATATAAATTTTACAAATATTATGAATAATACAACAATCATCACGATACTAAATATAGTAATATTTTTATTTATTTTGATAAATTGCATTAAAATCTTTGTTATAACTGTGATTTTTCCTATTATATTATGTTTAATATTATTTATAATACGTTTTTTAAAAAAAGTAAAAATTTATGAAATATTAAAATTTAATAATTTTAAAAATATAAAAATAGTTTTTTTTTTAACATTTATAATATGTTTTATATTCATTAATTTAAAACAATTATCTTATTTTTACATAATATTATCATATATTATAACTAGTATCTTATACATGTGTTATGCTATAATATTATATTTAGTCTTAAAAATATTTTTTAAAATATGTACATAAATTGTTTATAATTTTTTTAGCATATTAGTTAAAATATGCAATTTATTTAAATTATAATATTCTTAAAACACACATATTCTTTAATATTAATAACATATATATCATAACGTTTTAAATATAAAAAATATATTTTTATTTATTTAATTTTATTAAAAAAAGTATATAAAACTATACAATCATATGATTAAAAATCTGTTTTATAAAAAATATGAGACATATATTTAAGAGTGTTTAATAATTATTGTGATATGATTCTTATAATATATTATAAAATTACAAATCATACAAAAATAATTTTTTTAAAAATTTTTTTTTGGCATGATATGACCCATTTTATTAATCTTAGTATTTAAGTATTTTTCATTTTTAGGATTATGCGGTACAATTAAATTAATTCGTTTTACAACATTAATCCCAGAATCATTTAAAATTTTTACTTTTATCGGATTATTTGTTAATAAGTGTATTTGATAAATATGCATTAATTTTAATATATCTGAACATATGGTAAAATCTCGTTCATCTGCTGAAAATCCCAATTTATGATTTGCTTCAACTGTATCTAGTCCATGATCTTGTAAATTATATGCTTTAATTTTATTTAATAAACCTATATTCCTACCTTCTTGTCGATGATATATTAATATACCACTACCTAGCTTAGCAATTAACATTAATGAGGTTTTCAATTGTTCTCCACAATCACATCTTAAACTAAATAAGGCATCCCCGGTTAAACATTCTGAATGAATTCTCACTAAAACTGGTTTTGTATTATCTATTTTACCATAGGTTAATACCACATGATTTTTATCATTAATTTTTTCTTTAAAACCAATAATCTTAAATTCGCCCCATATAGTGGGTAAAATAGCATCTTGTATACGTTCAATTTTCATATTTGCTCGACTGAAATAATTATATTATTACTGAGAATGAATATAGTTTAGTATTTTATGTAATGCCTGAACAGGATTAGGTGTATTTGTAATAGCTCGGCCTAAAACAATATAATCAATTTCATAATTTTTAATTTCTTCAATATATGTAATTAAATTCTGATCATTTTTATCATTCTGGATCAATCTTACACCAGGGACAATAATTTTAAAATCATTACCTAAAATTTTTTTTATTTTTTTTGATACATAACCAGGACATACAATTCCATTTAATTTATGTAATTGAGCTAATTCTGCTAATTTTACAATATAATTTGATAAAGAGAGCGATATACCAATTTGTGATAAATTAAAATTTGTAAAACTAGTTAATGCAGTAATCGCAATTAACAAAGGTGGATTAACAAAATTATTTAATGCTAATCGTGCATGTTCCATCATATTACTACCTCCAGATGCATGAATGCTTGTCATCCATACCCCTAATTCTGCAATTGATATTAAGGATTTAAAAACAATATTTGGAATATCATATAATTTTAAATCAACAAAAATATCAAAATGTAATTTTTTTATTTCTTTTATTAACTGTATCCCAAATTTAACAAACATACAATGTCCAATTTTTAACTTAAAAATATTTGGGTCAATTTTATCGATTAATTCAAAAATAGATTTTTTATTGTCATAATCTAATGCTATAATAATGCCAGGATTTTTCTTATTGCAATTAATTTTTGACATATTATTCCTAAATAAGATTAAATCTTATGTGTTATATAATTGGTAATATCATCATACAATAAATATTATTTTATTTGTAAATTTGCATGATATGAAGATCGTACTAAAGGACCGCAAAAAGCTTTATGAAAACCCATTGATAAAGCTTCATTATGATACTGTTGAAATTCCAATGGCGGAATATATCGTTGTACTTGTAAATGTTGCTTACTAGGTTGTAAATATTGACCTAAGGTTAACATAGTCACACCATTTGATCGTAAATCACGTAATACTTGTAAAATCTCTTTCTCTGTTTCTCCTAATCCTAACATTAAACCAGATTTAGTGGGGACGGTAGAATTTTTTTTTTTAAAATAATTTAATAAATATAATGATTTTTTATAATTTGCTCCAGGTCTAATAATTTTATATAATCGAGGAACGTTCTCTAAATTATGATTAAAAACATCAGGAGGATGATTAGATATAATATCAATAGATTGTGTTAACGATTGTCGAAAATCTGGAACTAAAATTTCAATTTGAATTTTATTATTATTACGTAAATATTGTATACATTTTAAAAAATGATTTGCCCCACCATCTTTTAAATCATCTCTATTAACTGAAGTCAGTACGATATATTTAATACCTAATTTTAATACTGTTTCTGATATTTTTTTCGGTTCATCAAAATCAATAATATTAGGTCTACCTTTTTTAACAGCACAAAAAGGACATTTTCTAGTACAAATATTACCTAAAATCATAAATGTTGCAGTATGATTATTAAAACACTCAGTGATATTTGGGCAACAGGCTTCTTCACAAACAGTGTTTAAATTATTTTCTCGAATAATATATTTTAAGCGATTAATATCATGAAATGATTTTGGTAATTTAATTTTAATCCATTTTGGTTTAGGTAATATATATTCCTGATTATAATATTTTTGTTTTTCGTAATTGTAAGCCATAAAATTTCCAATTGTATTAATACAATATAATATCGAATACTATCTTTTAATTCATTAAAAACTATGTAATATGCTAAATCAATTTTATATTAAAGAATGAATAAAAATTTTTAATTAAAATATTTTTAACTTCATTCATAGATATATTATGTTTTATTTGACATATTTGAGTCATAATAATCGTACTATCACCACATGGATGAATATATTGAAATGGTGTTAAATCCATTTTAACATTTAAAGCAAATCCATGTAAAGAATAATATTTTATAATACGTAATCCAATCGAACAAATTTTTTTATGTTCTACAAAAATCCCTGATTTTTTACTACTACCAATAATTTTCAAAGTATATAATGTATTTAAGACTACGTGTTCAATTAATAATAGAAGTTTTCTAATATGCATGTTTAATCTTTTTAAATTTAATAACAAATATACAATTTGTTGTCCTGGACCATGATATGTAATTTTTCCACCACGATTAGTACATACAACTGGAATATTATTAATGCATTTTATATTATTATGACGAATTAATCCTTGTGTATAAATTGGATCATGTTCTACAAACCAAATTTCATCTATTGTATTTTTTGTACGTAAATTAGTAAACTCACACATACGATGAAAAACATCTTGCCATGAAGATTTAGGTAAAAATTTGATAATAATATATGGTTTTTTAAAATTACTATTAAAAATATTCATATATAATATAAAAATATTTTATGTGAAAATAATATCACTTTTTATAAAATTTTAGTAAAAATAATTTTCATGCTTGCAATAATAAATTCAATACCAAGTGACATTAATAATAAACCCATAATTTTTGTTAAAATATTAATACCGGTAGATCCAAGTACTTTAATGAAGTATGGTGCCATTTTAAATAGGAACCAACATAAGAATGCAAATAATACTATTACTACAACACAGCCAATAATATTATTCCAATTAGAGTGATGAGTACTCCATATAATAGTTGAACTAATCGCTCCAGGACCAGCAATTAATGGCATAGCTAAAGGTATAATACTAATATTTTCTTTATTATATAAAACTTTATTTTTATTTTTTTTTTTTATTAAATTATTTATTAACGTTCCATTAATCATATCAATTGCAATACTAATAATTAATACCCCGCCAGCAATACGAAAAGATTCTATAGAAATATCAAAAAGATTCAAAATAATATGACCAATAGATAATGAAATCACTAAAATACACGCAGCAGTAATATTTGCCATGGTATTTATTTTATTTCTTTCTTGATTTGAATAAAAACCAGTCATTCCTATAAAAATAGGAATCATACCAATAGGATTAATTATAGCAAATAATCCTACAAAAAAATGCAAATAAATTGAAAAATTTGTATGTAAACTCTCCAAAACAATCTCCTAAATTATATGAATTTTTCATAAAATTATATATTATTTCCTTCAATATAATTAAAATGTTAAATAATGACGTTATTACATAAAATAATACAAACATTTGTTATAATATCATTTAAACACATGGTTTTGCTATAATAAGACGTTCTTCAATCTTTAGCTCAGTAATTATAACTGTAATAATATTCGAAACACGATATACTTCTTTATTATTTAAATATAAGATTCCATTTTTTTGATCACAAATTAATTCTTTTTTAATATTGGAAATATACATTATTGGAATAAATACTTTTGCACCATTAATTAATATTCGAGCTTTTATACCAGATGGTAAAATATCAAAAATTTTTGCTTTAAAAATTTGATTTATATGATTATTTTTTTGAAAAAAAATTATGTATAACCAATTCTCGATATTATTTTTAATCACTTTATGTAAACGCTTACAATGTACTATATTTAATATAGTATTTTGACTCGGTTTAATAGAAGGAGTTCCTAAAATAACATTTTTTAATAATCTATGATTAATCATATCACTATATTTACGTATTGGAGATGTCCATGTTAAATATTCTTCTAATCCTAAAGAAAAATGTGGTTTTGGTGTTATACTCAAAGTTCCTAAAGACTGGTATCTTCGAATTCTGTTATCAATATAACAGTTTGGTAAAGTATTTAATATACGATGTAATTCACAGAAACCTATTAGTGTAGTAATTTTTTTATCATGCATATTAATGCCATGATTTTTCAAAATTAACGCAACATGCTTTGAATTAATAACATTAAAACCAGAATGAATATTATAAATACCAAACCCTAAATTTTTTGACAAAAATTTAGCCGCGCTAATATTTGCAATAAGCATAGCTTCCTCAATCATTTTATGCGCAATATTTCTGTATTTGATAGAAATTTTTATAATATCCTGATTATTTGAAAAATGAAACTTGTATTCCGGATTATCTTTAAATATTACTGCATATTTTTTTCGCCATAATATTCTTCTTAAACATAATTGATGTAGTAAATTTAATTGATTCGCAATATCTATTGTATTGGGTTTCCTAACTACCATACCTTGTATCCAATTTGATACGTGATTATAATTTAATTTTGCATGAGAACGGATCCAAGCTAAAAAAAAAATAATATTCTCATTAATATATCCAAATTTATTAATACTGACTTTACAGGCTAAAACTGGTTTTTTTTTATTTGGATGTAAAGCAAATATATCTTCTGATAATTCTTTAGGTAACATAGGAATATTAAAACCAGGTAAATAATTTGTAAACAACCGTTTAGAAGCAAGAATATCTAACGTACTACCTGGACTAATATAAGCAGTAGGATCTGCAATTGCAATAATCATTTTAATTTCTTGATTATTACTTTTTTTTAAAAATAAAGCATCATCTATATCTTTAGTATTTTCATCATCAATAGTAATAAATTTTAAATGTGTTAAATCCTTTCTAAAGATTTTATTATTAAAACATGTGTCATAAGATGGTATCTTAGGCAATTTATATTCTATATTATAATGTGATAAAATTACTTTCCAGGGTAAACGTTTATCATCTTTCGAAACAATAAATGTCAGTAATTTTGCATGAAATTCTTGATAAGATTGTAATTTATGATGTAATAATTTTGCAAAAAACCAATTACCATGTTTAATATTTGGTAATGTAATACTATCAAAATTACATCGAATTAATTCATTTAAAAAAGGATAGTTAGGTTGAATAAAAAAATTTAATCCTATTTGTTTGATATTTCCAATAAAAATGTTTAAAAATGCTTTAATTAATCCTAACGGTTTAGCAAAATATTTATCCTTTTTTTTAACAAGTCTAACTAAAATTTTGTCTCCATGCATAACACGATGAATATATTTTTCAGGAATAAAATAATGCCCTTTATTCTGCGCTCGTAAAAAACCAAATTTTTTATTATATTTCTTTACAATTCCAATAATATCTGTTGAATGTATGTTTTTTTTGTTTGTTAATGTACTAATTGTATTTTTTATTTTCAACATATAATAATTCCACAATATTTAAGAATAAAAACTATCTATTCATCATACATTAATATAAGTGATTCATAGTGGATATACTAAAACCTCCATCAACATAAATTACTTGACCGGTAATTCCGCTAGATAAATTAGAACATAAAAAAGCAGCAGTATTTCCAATTTCATCAATTGTGACTAATCTCTTAATAGGAGAAAAATTTTTTGCATTTGTTAATATTTTTTTAAAATTTGGAATACTATAAGAAGAAATTGTTTGTACGGGTCCAGCAGAAATTGCATTAATTCTAAATTTATTTTTAATAACACTATTTGCTATGTATTTTACATTAGATTCTAAAGACGCTTTTGCAACACCCATAACATTATAATACGGTATTGCTATTGTTGATCCTAAATATGTTAATGTAACAATTGCAGAGCTAGGGTTTAATCTATTATGACATTCTTGTATCATAGCAACTAAACTATATGAAGTCATATAGTTTGTTTTAATAAAATCTTTTTTATTAATTGAATGTATATAATTATTTGAGAATTGTTTTTTTGGAGCGTATGCAATAGCATGTACAAAACCATCAAAATGATCCCAATATTTAAATAAATTTATAAATAATTTTTTAATATTATATTGATTCAAAAAATTACACGTTATAACAATATTTGAATTAAAACTTTCAGCAATTTTTTGAATTTTGTTTTTATTCTTTTTATTTAAACAAGTGAATGCTAAAGATGCACGTTGTTGATTCATTGCCTTAGCTATGCCATATGCAATAGAAAATTTATTTAAAAGACCGGTAATTAAAAATTTTTTATTTTTTAAAAATCCCATGCCGCTCCTTACTATAAATGATATTTATATATATAATGAATTATACTGTCTAAAATTTAATAACATATATTTTATTAATATAATTTTTCAACTAACGTACTTGAATAACCAATATAATTATTAGGATTAATTTTTTTTAATTTTTCTTTTTCAAATTCTGGAATATTTAATTGATTGATATATTGATAAATATGATCTCTAGTAATAATTTGTTGTCTTGTTAATTTTTTTAATTTTTCATATGAATCTGGAATACCAAAACGACGCATAACGGTTTGAATTGGTTCAGCTAATAATTGCCATTTATCACATAAATCTTTTTTAATATTTTTATAATTTACGTCTATTTTTTTTAAACCTAATAATATAGAATCATAAGCAACACATGAATAACCAAATACTACACCCATATTTCGTAATATTGTTGAATCACTAAGATCACGTTGCCATCTTGATATTGGCAATTTTAATATCATATGGTTCATAATCGCATTTGATAAGCCAAGATTACCTTCGGATTTCTCAAAATGAATTGGGTTAATTTTATGAGGCATAGTAGAAGATCCGATTTCAGATTCTATAACTTTTTGATTAAAATAATTTAGTGTAATATACCCCCATATATCTTGATTAAAATTAATTAAAATTGTATTAAAACGTATGATACAACTAAATATTTCAGAAATATAATCATGCGGTTCTATTTGTGTAGTATATGGATTCCATTGCAAATTTAAACTAGTAACAAAATTTTGACTAATTTTATGCCAATCTATATTCTGATAAGCAGCTATATGAGCATTATAACCCCCAGTTGCACCATTTATTTTTCCTAAAATAGTAATATTGTTTAATTGTAGTAATTGCCGTTTTAATCGATAGTAAAAATTACTTATAATTTTACCCAAGGTAGACGGTGTTGCAGGTTGCCCATGTGTTCTGGATAACATGCTAATATTTTTACAATCATATGCTAATGATTTAATAGAAGATAAAATTTTTTTCCAATATGGTATTAAAATTTCAAATATAGTTTTTTTAATCATGCATGCATATGCTAAATTATTAATATCATCTGATGTGCAAGCAAAATGTATAAAATTAACTATAGATTCATAATTACGTATTTTAAAAGAAATTTTTTTTTTTAAAAAATATTCAATAGCTTTTACATCATGTTGTGTAGTTTTTTCAATATTTTTAATTTCTAAAGCATCTTCGTAATTGAAATTTTTGATTATATCATTTAATATTTTATTTACATGATTATCAAAACGCGGCAATTCAATAATATCCTCAATCATAGATAATTTCTGTAACCAACGTATTTCAATTTTTAATCGAAATTTTAAAAAACCATATTCACTAAATATATTTTTTAACATTAATGTATTTTGATGATATCTACCGTCGATTGGCGAAATTGCTGATAAAAAAAAATTATTCATATGTAAACATCCTACATTACAGAATACGTGTTATTGTAGCCATATTTATATCTTAAATTAATGGTATTGCCCGGGCAATTATACCCCCTCCTAAACAAATATTTTCAGAATACAATACCACTGATTGACCAGGTGTAATAGACGATACTGATTGATGAAAAATAATCTTTATTGAATATAAGCTAATAAAAAATATTTGACAAGATATATCTTGTTGGCGATATCTAGTTTTAACAGTACATAATAGATTATTTACAATATTAACTTTATGAATCCAATGTACGTTTGATACAATAACTCCAATTGATAATAATTGAATATTTTTATGTCCTTGAGCTACTATTAAACTATTTTTCATTAAATTTTTATTAATAACATACCATGGAGTATTTTTTTTATCAAATTTTCCCCCAATACCTATTTTTTTTCTTTGTCCAATAGTATAATTAATTAAACCATCATGCACTCCAATAATATAACCTTTTTGAGTTACAATATTACCCGGGCGACTATATATAAATCGTCTTAAAAAAACAGAGGTTTTATTCGGTCCTATAAAACAAATACCGATAGAATCTTTTTTTTGTGCATTATGTAATTTAATTTTTATTGCAATATTACGAACTTGTTGTTTTGTTAAATGACCAATTGGAAACAGTATTTTTTTTAATTTCTTAAAACTTAATGTATATAAAAAATAACTTTGATCTTTATTACTATCCACACTTCGCATTAACATAGGTTTTTTATTAAAAAATTTAACTTGTGCATAATGTCCTGTTGCAAGATAGTCTGCTTTTAATTGATTAATTACAAAATCAAATAAAACACCAAATTTTATTTTTTTATTACATAAAATATCAGGATTAGGTGTTTTTCCTTGTTTATGTACTAATAAAAAATTTTCAAACACATGATCCCAATACTCTGTAGAAAAATTTACTTCATGTAAATAAATATTCAATTTTTGACATACTTTTCTTACATCGTTTAAATCTTGAGAAGATGCACAATAATCTAATGTATCATCTTCTTCCCAGTTTTTCATAAAAATCCCTGATACATCATATCCTTGTTGTAATAATACATATGCTGATACCGATGAATCTACACCACCAGACATTGCAAGAATAACTTTTTCCCTTATCATAAATTTATAATTTTATATTAAGTATAATTGTATAAATATAAATTAAATAAATTAAAAAATATTAGTACAATGAATTGCATGATAATATATTGATCTTTTTACGCGACATACGTAAAAATATTATAATAATGAATAATATTATAAAAAATATTGTATTATATATTTTATTAAAATAAAAAATTAAAATTATGCAAAATATAAGAAACTTTGCTATCATTGCACATGTTGATCACGGAAAATCAACATTGTCAGATCGTTTCATTCAAATATGCGGTGGCTTAACTCCAAGAGAAATGTCAAATCAAGTATTAGATTCTATGGATTTAGAAAAAGAACGCGGTATTACAATTAAGGCACAAAGTGTAGCAATTCAATATGTGTATCAAAACAAAAAAAAATTTAATTTAAATTTTATTGATACTCCGGGACATGTAGATTTTTCATATGAAGTTTCACGATCATTAAATGCATGCGAAGGAGCTTTATTAATTATTGACGCTTCTCAAGGTATTGAAGCACAAACATTAGCTACATGTAATATGGCATTAAATATGAATCTTAATGTGATTCCGATATTAAATAAAATAGATTTACCAACAGCAAATCCAAATCGGGTTATACAAGAAATTGAGGATATCATTGGACTTGACCGAAAAAATGTAGTACAATGTTCTGCAAAAACCGGTAAAGGCGTGATTAATGTATTAAATAAAATTATTACAGATATTGCACCTCCAAAAGGATCGTCTACATCTATATTACAAGCGTTAATTATTGATTCTTGGTTTGATAACTACTTAGGTGTAATATCTTTAGTACGTATTAAAAATGGAATATTATCATTAGGTACTAAAATTAAAATTATTAGTACAAAAAAAAATTATTTTGTACAGAAAATAGGAATATTTACACCAAAATCATATAATAAAAATAAATTAACTTGTGGAGAAATCGGCTGGATTACATGTGGTATTAAAGATATTACAGCATTTTATGTTGGTGATACTATTACTACAGCAGATAATCCCGCAACAGATATGATTCCAGGATTTAAAAAAATACATCCTAAAATATTTGCTGGATTATTTCCAATTGATACCGAACAATATGATACTTTTAGAATTGCTTTAAGTAAATTAAGTTTAAATGATTCTGCATTATTTTATGAACCTGAAAATTCTAACGCTTTAGGTTTTGGCTTTAAGTGCGGCTTTTTAGGGATATTACATATGGAAATTATACAAGCTAGATTAGAAAGAGAATATAATTTAAATATAATATCTACAACACCAACTGTCATGTATGAAATAAAAACTACAGACGGCAAAACTATGTACTTAAATAACCCAAATCATTTATCTAAAATATATAATCTAAAAGAATGTAGAGAACCAATAGCAGAATGCAATATTTTAACACCAGAAAAATACGTGGGTAAAATAATAACTTTATGTTTACAAAAAAGAGGCATACAGAAAAATATTATTTATCATGGATATCAAGTTTTAGTACAATATGAAATACCCACTGCAGAAATTATTATAAATTTTTTTGATCAATTAAAATCTATTTCTAGTGGATACGCATCTTTAGAATATAATTTTAAATATTTTCAAAAAACTGATATAGTTTGTTTAAATATATTAATTAACTCTTTAAAAATAGATGCGTTATCCTTAATATTTCATCGTAGTAATGTATATAACCAAGCACAAGACATTGTAAAACGAATTAAATTATTATTACCAAGGCAACAATTTAATATATCAGTACAAGCTGCTATTGGAAATAATGTTATTGCTAGATCTACTGTCAAGCAACTAAGAAAAAACGTACTATCAAAATGTTATGGGGGGGATGTTAGTAGAAAAAAAAAATTATTACAGAAGCAAAAAATAGGAAAAAAAAAGATGAAAAAAATCGGTAATATTAATATACCAAAAGAAACATTTTTTTCGATATTATCAAATTAAGATATTTAATATTCATATAAATAGGATAAAATAAGATGGATAACATATTTTTAGATATTTTATCAATATCAGTAGTGTTTACAGGACTATTATGGTTTTATGAAAAAATTTATAATTTTAAAAAAAAAAAACAAATATTTCAAGAAAACATACAAGTACAAAAAAAGAATTATATTTTAAATAATAATAAAAAATATAAACACGGTTGTACTTTTAAAAACATAAAATCATTATTTCCAATATTACTATTAATATTTATAGTAAGATGTTTTTTATATGAACCATTCTATATTCCTTCAGAATCTATGATGCCAACATTATTACCCGGAGATTACATTATAGTAAAAAAATATTTTTATGGTATAAAAAACCCAATTACAAATAATTTGATAGTACAATACCATAAACCAAAACGAGGGGATATTATTGTTTTTAAAGATCCAAAAAACTCACGTCAAAATTTTGTAAAACGTATTATTGGTTTACCTGGTGATAAAGTAATATATGATTCAATGAATAAAATTATCACAATTTATGCAAACTATAAAACAATGCAAAATAAAGACAAAATATCTTTTCGACAATATGTTTTTGAAAAATATAACACTAACAGTGCTATAGAAAATAAAAAGATGCAAGAAACTGTATCAGACGTTGAAAAACTTAATAATCATGGTAATATTTTACATTATAATTGCATGATTTATAAAGAAGTGCTTGATCATTATAAATATAATATATTTATATCACATGCAAATAAAAACGTACCCCAAACATATTTTCACCAATTTGAACAACCAACAGGAACGTGGATTATACCACCGAAAAATTATTTTGTTTTAGGTGATAATCGAGATAATAGTTGTGATAGTCGTTATTGGGGTTTTGTACCAGAAAATAAAATTATCGGCAAAGTAGATTATATATGGATGAGTTTAGAAAAACAAGAAGGAAAATGGCCAACTGATGTTAATTTACATCGTATTGGTAAAATTAATTAATCTAAAATAAAAATTTTGACTTAATATGAGTTATATCGTGATAAAAAAACTACAAAAAATACTGGGTTATACTTTTAAAAAAAAAGAAATTTTAAAGCAAGCTTTAACTCATTGCAGTGCAAGTAATAAACATAATGAAAGATTAGAATTTTTAGGAGATTCAATTTTAAGTTTTATAATTTCAAATACATTGTATAAATATTTTCCAACTATTAACGAAGGTGATATGAGTAGAATGCGCGCAAAATTAGTTCAAGGTAATACTTTGTCAAAAATTGCTTTTGAATTTCAATTAGGACAATATTTGATTTTAGGACCCGGAGAGATAAAAAATGGAGGTTCGCAACGAGAATCAATCTTAGCAAACACTATTGAAGCTTTAATTGGTAGTATTTTTATAGACAGTAATATTCATACTACAGAAACTTTAATACTAAAATGGTATGCATCCAGATTGAAACATATTAGTCCAAATAACACAAAAAAAGATTCAAAAACCAGATTACAAGAATATTTACAATCTAAACATGCACCTTTACCAGAATATATTATAGCACAGGTATATGGTGAAGCACATAATCAATTATTTACCATACAATGTAAAATTTTAGATATTACAGATCATATAATTGGTTTTGGTTTTAGTAAAAGAAAAGCAGAAAAAAATGCTGCAAACACAGCATTAATAAAATTAGGAATTATATGAATATAGATACGACCTATTGTGGGAAAATTGGTATTGTTGGAAGAGTAAATGCTGGAAAATCTAGTATTTTAAATAAATTAATTGGTCATAAAATTTCAATAACATCACGTAAATCTGGAACAACACAAAAAAATATTATTGGAATACACACAGTCAAAAAATATCAATGTATATATATTGATACTCCTGGGGTAGAAATTTCTAAACAGCATTTTAAAAAAATATTTTTTAAAAAAAAAAATTATATTCAATTAATAATTTTTGTTATTAATAAAACAAAATGGCTGACATTAGAAGATATTATACTACAACAGATAAAAAAATTTTTAATACCAACTATTTTAATAATTAATAAAATTGATCACATTAAACATAAAAGACAATTATTACCCTTTATTGATGTAATACATAAAAAACATAATTTTTTATCAATCATACCGGTATCAGCTAAAACTGGAAAAAATATTAATATATTATCGAATATCATACAAAAAAATTTACCACGATCACAATATATATTCGACAAAAATAATATTACAACAGAATCAACAACATTTATTATATCGGAAATCATTAGAGAAAAATTAATTAGATTATTAAATCAAGAACTTCCATATTTAATAAAAATTAATATTGATATGTGTTATATAAATCATGCTGGTATTTACCAAATTAACGCTTCAATTTTTATAAAAAATATTAGACAAAAAAAAATTATTATCGGTAAAAATGGAGAAAAAATTAACCTTTGTCTTGCATTAGCTACAAAAGATATACAAAAATATATAAAAAAAAAAATTAAATTAAATGTAAATATTAAAACAATAAAAAAATAATAAAAAAAATATGTCAATCATAGGAATTGGATGTGATATTATTAATTTAAATAGGATAAAAAATATAATTAATATTTTTGGTATTAAATTTGCAAAACGAATTTTATCACCTGAAGAATTCAATCAATACATAAATATTAAATATCAAGAAGTTTTTATTGCTAAGCGTTTTGCTGTTAAAGAGGCACTATTTAAAGCTTTAGGGGTTGGAATAAGATATAATATACAATTTAAAAATTTTTCATTATCACATAATACTCTTGGAAAACCAAAGCTTGTTTTTTTAAAACAAGCTAAAAAAATATTAATTAATAGAAATATTAAATCAATTCATGTTAGTATTAGTGACGAAAAAAAATATATTTTTGCTATAGTAATTTTAGAAAATTAATAGATTAAATGCACATATTGAATGTAATAATTAATGTCTTTTATTTTTAAAAAAATTTGTTATTAAAGTAGTACACTTTTTTAAAAAAAAAGATTGATCAACTATAATTTTATTCTGTAATTTTTTAAAAATATATGTTGTATCATATTCTTTTTCTTTTTGAAAGGTGTGTCTAGTCCCTATTACTAACCTATTAATGCGACTATGTATAATAGCTCCTAAACACATAATACATGGTGCTAATGTTACATACAATGTAGTATTTTTTAAACGATAATTTTTTAAAATTTTTCCACCTTCTTTTAAGGCAAAGATCTCAGCATGAGCTGTTGGATCATGATTCGCAATAGAACAATTAAATCCAGAACCAATCATATAACCATCAAAAACCAAAACAGCGCCTACTGGAACTTCACCGTTAAATTTAGCATGGTTTGCTAAAATCAATGCATATTGCATCCATAATTGATCTTTTTTACTATTTAAATCACTAGTATATTGCGTATTATCAATACACATATATTATCTTAATATTTTTTTTAATGATAGTTTTTGTATATTCCATTCTTTATTCTTAATGTGTAAACGCTTATCATGTTTAGTTTTACCTTTTGAAACCCCAATCTTTAATTTACACCACGCGTATTTCCAATATAAATCAAGTGCAACTATACTATAACCTTCAGTTTTATATTTACCATATAAAAAATGTATTTCTTTTTTTTTTAATAAAATCTTGATATTACG
Source organism: Buchnera aphidicola (Takecallis taiwana) (assembly GCF_039355125.1). NCBI lineage: Bacteria > Pseudomonadati > Pseudomonadota > Gammaproteobacteria > Enterobacterales > Erwiniaceae > Buchnera > Buchnera aphidicola. Next base: position 197,257 of record NZ_CP134979.1, on the reverse strand, counting down.
TTGTTTTTTTTTAACTCCTGTCATAGATACAAGTTGGCAAGGTTGTATATTTATACCAATTAAGTAAATTTCATTTTCTTTAAAAAACAAATAACTACTACTAATATCAACCATTTTTTTTCTAATTGATTTTACTTCCCAGCCATGTAAGATTAAACCTGCTTCAAATGTATTTTCAATAAAAAAATTATAATACGCTTTCTTGTTTGTGGTAATATTTAATAAATGACTGTTTTTTTTTTTTTAATCATATTACTCGTAACCATACATGCAATTTGAAAAATCCATATATTTATATAACATATTATTTTGATACTACTACCATAGCCGGACGCAAAACACGTTCATGCAATTTATACCCTTTTTGCATAACTTGAATAACATAATTTGGTTTAATATCATGCACATCTGATATAGCAATTGCTTGATGAATATCAGGATTAAATTCAACATGAATATCATTAATGATAGTGATATGGTATTTTATAAAAAAATTATCAAATAATTTTAAAATATTTTTTAATTCTTCAGTAAGAAGATCTAATGTTTTATCTTGTGAAGACAACATTAATGACTTTTCCAAATTATCAATATCAGATAAGATATCAATGATAATATTTGATAAAGAATATTTATGAACGTTGTTAACATCTTTATTCATTCTACTTAATAAAATATGAACATTTTTTTTAGAAATTTTTTTAATAAAAAGAATGTCTTTATTTTCATCTAATATTAAATTTTTTAAATAATCAGTTTTTTTTATCATAATATATAATTAAACATATATTTTTTAATACACCATCATAGCGCATTATTTTATTTAGTATTATATAAGTAAATATTAAAATTATACAATTTTAGATTCTTCAATTAATGGAGCAATATACGATATTTCCATATCCCAAGGTTGCTCAATCCAGATATTTTGTGGAATATCTACAATATAATTATCAACTAATGTTCGACCTTGGGGTTTTGCAAAAATAGTTACAAAATAAGCGTTTGGATACATTTTTCGAATTAATTTCGCTGTACCCCCTGTATCAACTAAATCATCTATAATAATAACATTTGATCCTGTTAAATTTGATTTCTTAATTAATTTAATTTGTTTTAAATAATTATAATTATAACTAGAAATACAAATAGTATCAACATGACGAATACTTAATTCTCGAGCTAATAAAGCCGCAGGAATTAATCCGCCTCTACTGACAGCAATTATATTTTCCCATTTTTTAATATTCATGATTTGATAAGCTAATTTTTTAGTATATATGTGTAGCATATCCCACGTAACGATATGTTTCTTATTCATAAGCAACCCTGTCAAAATTACAAAAATTGAAATTAATAAGAATCATAATTATTATAACTAAAATTGTATGAAAAAGTATTTTGATTTGAAATTATATAATATCATATAAAATCAATAAAAATAACATTAATAATAAAATACGGTGCGGACGGGATTCGAACCCGCGACCTCTGGCGTGACAAGCCAATATTCTAACCAACTGAACTACCGCACCAAAAAACTTTCACAGAATAAAAAAAATTATGTCATCCATAAACAACTACCCGAATTTTCCATATTATTCAGATATTTTTGATGTTTGTATTCCTCTTTAGAGGATGCGCGTAAAATATTTAGTTTCGATTTCAAACTAGAATCATATTCCAATGAATATTCTATTTTATCGTTTACATTATTTAAATTAATTTTTTTTTGTATACACGTCATTCTTAAATATATCTTTGCAACCAAATTGGCATCAATGACGGCACTATGTAACGTTCTATTCTTATATTTTATTTGATAACGATCACATAACGCATCTAAACTATTTTTTTTACCCGGAAAAATATTTCTAGCCATTTTAAGAGTATCAATAATTTTACAAGATTCGTTAATTTTTTTAAAAATTTTATTTAACGTTTTTATTTCATAATTTAAAAAAGAAATATCAAAATTTGAATTATGTGCAATAATGTCTGAATTTGCAATATATTCCATAAAATTTAAATATATATCTGAAAAAATCGGTTTTTTTTCCAAAAAAAACCTGGAAATACCATGAATTTTAAATGCTTCAGTACTTATATCCCTTTTAGGATTTAAATAAACATGAAATTTATTATTTGTAATTTTTCTATTAATTATTTCTATAGCACCAATTTCTATTATCTTATGGTTTTTATATAAAACTCCTGAATGGTTTAATCCAGTTGTTTCAATATCTAAAGCTATTTTTCGATCAATTTTATTATTCATATTATATTGTAAAAAGATATTTTTGGAGCTAAGCGGGATTGAACCGCTGACCTCCTGCGTGCAAGGCAGGCGCTCTCCCAGCTGAGCTACAGCCCCGATTAATTAGGCTTAAGTGGATTTGAACCACTGACCTCACCCTTATCAGGGGTGCGCTCTAACCAACTGAGCTATAAGCCTGTTTTAGCTGTTTTAATCAAGTAATTCATGTGGGCACATAAAAATAAGTTACAATTTTATTTAAGGAGGTGATCCAACCGCAGGTTCCCCTACAGTTACCTTGTTACGACTTCACCCCAGTTATGAACCACAAAGTGGTAAGCGTTCTCCATTACAGGTTAAACTACTCACTTCTTTTGCAATTCACTTCCATGGTGTGACGGGCGGTGTGTACAAGGCCCGGGAACGTATTCACCGTGACATTCTGATTCACGATTACTAGCGATTCCGACTTCGTGGAGTCGAGTTGCAGACTCCAGTCCGGACTAAGATACACTTTATGAGATTTGCTTGTCTTTGCAGAGTAGCTTCTCTTTGTATGTACCATTGTAGCACGTGTGTAGCCCTGGTCGTAAGGGCCATGATGACTTGACGTCGTCCCCACCTTCCTCCAGTTTATAACTGGCAGTCTCCTTTGAGTTCCCGGCCGAACCGATGGCAAAAAAGGATAAGGGTTGCGCTCGTTGCGGGACTTAACCCAACATTTCACAACACGAGCTGACGACAGCCATGCAGCACCTGTCTCATAGTTCCCTAAGGCACTTCCTTATTTCTAAAGAATTCTATGGATGTCAAGACCAGGTAAGGTTTTTCGCGTTGCATCGAATTAAACCACATGCTCCACCGCTTGTGCGGGCCCCCGTCAATTCATTTGAGTTTTAGCCTTGCGACCGTACTTCCCAGGCGGTCAACTTAATGCGTTAGCTTCGGAAGCCATTTCTCAAGGAAACAACCTCCAAGTTGACATCGTTTACGGCATGGACTACCAGGGTATCTAATCCTGTTTGCTACCCATGCTTTCGCGCCTCAGCGTCAGTATTCGTCCAGGAGGTCGCTTTCGCCACGGGTATTCCTCCAGATATCTACGCATTTCACCGCTACACCTGGAATTCTACCTCCCTCTACGAGACTCTAGAATATTAGTTTTAAATGCAGTTCCTAAGTTGAGCTCAGGGATTTCACACCTAACTTAATAATCCGCCTACGCGCTCTTTACGCCCAGTAATTCCGATTAACGCTTGCACCCCCCGTATTACCGCGGCTGCTGGCACGGAGTTAGCCGGTGCTTCTTTTTCAGGTAACGTCAAAAAAAACAGTTATTAGCTATTTTTCTTTCTTCCCTGACGAAAGTACTTTACAACCCGAAGGCCTTCTTCATACACGCGGCATAGCTGCATCAGGCTTTCGCCCATTGTGCAAGATTCCCCACTGCTGCCTCCCGTAGGAGTCTGGACCGTGTCTCAGTTCCAGTGTGGCTGGTTGTCCTCTCAGACCAGCTAGAGATCGTTGCCTTGGTAGGCCATTACCCTACCATCAAGCTAATCTCGTCTGGGTTCATCTAAAAGTGTAAGGCTAATTTTAAAAAATTTTAGTCCCCTACTTTGGTTTCTCAACATTATGCGGTATTAGCTATCGTTTCCAATAGTTATCCCCCTCTTTTAGGTAGATCCCCAGATATTACTCACCCGTTTGCTGCTCGCCGACAAGAAAGTAAACTTTCTCTCGCTGCCGCTCAACTTGCATGTGTTAGGCTTGCCGCCAGCGTTCAATCTGAGCCATGATCAAACTCTTCAATTCGTAACTACCATTATTAAATAGTAGTTTGAAACTTGAAAAACATGGTATTTTACCAAAAATTTTGGTAAAATTACATTTGGCAACTAATTTTTTGTGCCCACATGAATTATCTGATTAATTTTTAAAGAGCGTCTTCAACTAACTTATAAGATACATATTACATGATTACAAAAATATGTCAACACATTTATTATATTTTTTATTAAACATATATATAAAACAGATTAAGTCACATATTAATATAATAATATTATAAAAATCATTATTTAATTTATTTAAACATAATATTTTATTACATGTATTACAATTAAATTATTGAATAAATTTTTAGTAAATCGAATATGAATATTACAAAAATTATAAAAAAGGATATTATGCAATCCGCATTACATGCTAATATACCAAAAAAATACCTTTATAACATTAAAATTAGCTTAAAATCTAAGATGGCGCATTATCAAATTAATGGCATGATGAATATTGCCAAGATTTTAAACCATGATATCAAAAACTTATCAAATAAAATAATATTTTTTATAAAAAAAAATACAATATATCAAGATATACAATACTCACATCCAGGATTTATTAATATTTTTTTAAAACAGGAATGGTTATCAGAAAAATTAGAAGATATTATATACTCTCAAAATATGGGATTACTAAAAGAAAAAAAAAAAAATATTGTTATTGACTATTCATCTCCAAATATGGCCAAAGAAATGCACGTTGGACATCTAAGATCAACAATTTTAGGCGATGTTATGGCACGTGTTTTAGAGATTTTAGGACATAATGTAATACGTGTAAATCATATAGGTGATTGGGGCGCTCAATTTGGTATGTTAATTGCATTTTTAAAAAAAAAATATAAACAATATAACAATATCAATATATCATTAAAAAATTTAGAAAAATTTTATCAAGAATCTAAAAAATTATATGATGAAAATCCTGAATTTCAAAAAAAATCAAATCAATGTTTACTATTATTACAACAGAACTATAAAAAATATATTAAAATATGGAAAACAATTATAAAAATTACAATAAAAGAAAATAATAAAATATATAAATTATTAAATGTACAATTAAATGACAAACATATTATCGGTGAAAGTTTTTATATTAAATTTTTACCAGAAATGATATTAGAACTAAAAAAAAAAAATATAGCGCATGAAAAAAATGGAAAAATTATTATATATTTAAATAATATTCAAAATAAGCATGGAAAACCCATGGGAGTAATTATACAAAATAAAAATACTACTTTTTTATACGCCACGATTGATTTAGCATGTCTAAGATACCGTATTAATACATTACTTGCAAATAGAATAATTTATTACACAGATATCCGGCAAAGACAACATTTTAATCAAATTTTATTAATTGGGAAACAAGCTGGATATATAACAGAAAACTCTACATTAGAGCATCATGCATTCGGTATGGTTCTAACAAAAGAAAATAAACCCTTTAAAACAAGAAATGGAAAACTAATTAAATTAAATACACTTATACAAAAAGCAATTAAAAAATCAAAAATAATAATCAAACAAAAAAAACCCCATCTTAGAAAAAATAAAGTATCATATTTATCACAAATTATTGGAATTAGCGCAATTAAATATGCTGATCTTTCAAAAAATAGAGAAAAAAATTACATATTTGATTGGGATTGTATGTTATCTTTTCAAGGGAATACAGCGCTTTACATACAATATACCTACACTCGAATTCAATCAATTATAAAAAAATCAAGATTTTCTCCATTAAAAATTTACACAACAATAATATTAACAACAGAGGTTGAAACTAATTTAGCAATTAAAATATTACAATTTACAGATATTATTAAACATATTAAGAAATATGGTACACCACATGTTTTATGTTCATATCTCTTTCAACTAGCTTCGTTATTTTCAATATTTTATGAAAAATATTCTATTATTCATGCAAAAACAATCGCAATTCAGAAAAGTAGAATTAAAATATCTTTTTTAGTAGCAAAAACAATTAAATTGGGTTTAAAAATTTTAGGTATTAAAACTGTTAATTGTATATAAATTCTGTATCATATATTATTTATCTGATTTAATTAAATAAGTAATGATTATTTTTTTATCATCTGATATTTCTAAATCAGATAATATAATCAGATTTGGAAAGTATTTACGAAAACTAGATGATACAAAACAACGAATAATATTTTTTACCAAGACAATTAACGGAGCATGAATAGAATTTTGTTTTTCAATAGCTTGACTAACATTATTAAAAAACATGATATTTATAGGTTCAATAAAACTTTTTCCAGATTGCATCATTTTAACTAATGAATTTTCAAACTCACTGTCTAATCCTATAACATATATTTCATCTTGATTAGTAAAAAAATGTTGTGTAATAAATTTTCTTAAAGATACACGTACTACACTAGTTAACTCATCTGCACTTTTATAAAGTGTAGAATGTTCAATTAACGTTTCTAAAATAGTTCTCATATCACGGATTGGTATACGTTCTAACAACAAATTTTGTAATATTTTTTGTAAGCAAGTTATACTTATAGTTTTTGGTATTAATTCTTCGATTAATTTTGGCATTTTTAAAGTCATACACTCTAATAATTTTTGCACTTCATTTCTGCCAAATAAATCCTGAGTATAAGTTAACATAATACGTTCTAAATGTATAATAATTATATATTGTGGATACATGATATTATATTTCTCTTTTTTTGCTATATGATACATATTAGGTGATATCCATAGCACCTGTTCCGTAAATATCGAATTCACAATTGGTAAACCCGTTATAACGTTAGTCACATATTTTGTGCCAAAAGCGATAAATTTATATAGAAATACATGTCCTGTACCATATTCCACGCCTTTAATTAAAATTCGATAATTACAGTTAGGTAAATTATTATTAGTAATATATATAATATCAGGTAAAAAACCAATATTTTTTGAAAATTTTTTTCGTAATTCTATCATATGAATAAATAAATTATTACGATTATCAATATTAATCATTGCAGATAATAATAAACCTAATTCAACTTTTATTACATGTTCTAATCTAACTTTATTCCAAGATATATTTTTTATGCTTTGGCGAGCAGTATCTTCTGTTTGATATGAAATAGATGAATGTAATACTATATATTTTAAATAATATACAAAACATGCAACAATCATTAATATAAAAGAAAATAATAAAAATATTAAATTAGGCATACCTGGAATTAATCCAAAAATCACTAAAAACAAACTACTTAAAATAAAAACTTGGGGATGATAAAAAATTTGTTCAATCATTTGTTCACTAACATTTTGATTGGTGCTAACTCGAGTTACAATCACCCCGGATGCTATTGAAATCATTAATGCTGGTATTTGTGCAACTAATCCATCTCCAATAGTTAATAAAGTATAAATTTTACTTGCTTCATAAAATTTCATATTATGTTCAATCATACCAATAATTAATCCACCTACAATATTGATAATCATAATTAAAATTCCAGCAATAGCATCCCCTCTAACAAATTTACTTGCCCCATCCATTGCACCATAAAAATTTGCTTCTTGTGCTATTTGTATGCGACGTATTTTTGCTTGTTGTGCATTAATTAAACCAGTATTTAAATCAGAATCAATTGCCATTTGTTTACCAGGCATACCATCTAACATAAATCGCGCACTTACTTCTGCAACACGACCCGCGCCTTTTGTAATAACAATAAAATTAATAATTACTAAAATCATAAATATGATTATTCCAACTGAAAAATTTCCTTCTACTAAAAAATAACCAAATGATTCAATTACATGACCAGCAGAGTATAATCCTGTATGCCCTTTTAATAAAATAATCCTGGTTGAAGCAATATTTAAGGATAAACGTAATAAAGTTAAAAATAATAATAATGTGGGAAATACTGAAAATTCTAAAGTATTATGTATAAATAATGATACCATTAATACTACGATTGACATCGTAATATTAAATGTAAATAATAAATCTAATATAAATGCAGGCAGGGGTAAGATCATCATAGATAAAATCATAAAAATCATAACAGGTCCAATCCACGCCTGCCATTTTATTTTCAATAAAACATAAACTGTTCTAACAAAACTGAAAATATTAAGCATAATGTTAATACTCATTAAGTAACATTTAATCTTATACGCATCATTAAAAATGATAATTACGCCAAATATTATCAATATAGAATGACATTATGATTACTAATATAATGTATATCATAAAATACGAAATAAGTGTTATATCAAAAATTATAAAATATATTCTATATTATCGATGAATATTATTCTTTATGATATTAATAATATCTTTTTTACTTTCATTGTCTTTATATTCATCTTTAATTTCTTGATAAGTCATATGTAAATGATTATAATATCTAAATTTATTCCTTAAAATATCAAAAACAACGATGGGAATAAAACCAATTAATACAAATAGAATAAAACTTAATATAATATTTAAACTCATTTGGAAAAATAAATCATTAGGTAAAAAAATTAAATTCATAATTTTTAAAAAAAAATATTTTAAATAAAAAAAATATATTAAACAAATTATTACTATCTTAAAAAATATTGTTAAAAAATTAATATATAAATCATATGAAAAAATATTATTTATACAGCGATAAATATTAATATTCAAAATACGTAATTTAATAAATTTTAATTTTAATACAAAACCATTAAATATAATATAAGTAATAACCAGTGCAATAAAATATATATAAAAAAAATAAACAATAATATGAACAATGATATTTAATGTAATAATAGGTTGAAAAAAAAAATTATTTTGGATAATAGAATGACTAAACGATAAATGAAAAATTACTAATTTAATAAACAACATGACAATATTCCAACCATAAACATAACTAATACTCATTCCAGAAATGAATATTAAAAAAGAACTAAATTCACGAGAATAATTAATCAAACCATTTTTCTTAGCTTGTTGTATGCGATAATCTGTTGGTTTTTCAGTTTTTTCTTGTACATCTGATTGCATTTTTTAATGCCTCTTATTACAAAATATGTTTTTCAAATAATAATAACTTTAATTACATAAAAAAAATAAATTATACTTTAACCTTAATAAACTAAACTCAACACGTTATGAAAATATGCGCACAAGTAAGTATGTATTATATACATTAAAAGAAATTCCAAAAAATATTGATACTATTAGTCATCAACTCATGTTAAAAGCAGGATTAATACGACAAGTAAATACCGGATTATATATCTGGTTACCAAACGGATTGAAAGTATTACAAAATATTAAAAAAATTATCCGATATGAAATGAATCTTGCAGGAGCTATAGAAATATGTTTTCCGATATTACAACCAGCAACATTATGGAAAAAAAGCAATCGATTCTCCCAATACGGAAAAGAATTAGTTCAATTACATGATAGACATAATAATCAATTTATATTAAGTCCAACATATGAAGAAATAGCAACAGAATTTGTTAAAAAAGAAATTTTATCATATAAAAAACTACCAATAGTATTATATCAAATACAAACAAAATTTAGAGATGAAGTTAGACCTAGATTTGGAATTATCCGATCTCGAGAATTTATTATGAAAGATGCGTATTCTTTTCATAAAAATTCTAATTCGTTAAAAAAAGTATACCAACGCATGTATGCAACATATGAAAAAATTTTTAATAAAATGCATATAAAATTTCATGCTGTTCAAGCAGAATGTGGAATTATAGGAGGTAGTTTCTCACACGAATTTCAAGCACTATCAAAATTTGGAGAAGACAAAATTATATTACATAAACAACACAATTGTATAAAAAATATGACTCTGCTTTCAAAAAATTATATTATAAAAAATTTTTTTTATAAAAAAAATATATATATCAAACATATGTATCAAAAAAATATACATGAATTAAATAAAATTTTTTATTTAATGAAAAAAAAATGTATAAAAATGTATATTATAAAGAATCCTGATGATCAAAAAAATAAATTTATTGGATACATAATTAGAGGAGATCATACAATCAATATAAAAAAAATTATTAAAAAAAATATTTTCAATAATAAAATAAAAAAAATAATATTTCCAGATAAATTAGAAATACAAAAAATTATTAGAAAAATAAAACTACAAAAAACATTTCTTCCAATCATTATAGATACTCATATTCTATATTTAAAAAAAATTATACCTATTACCTTAATTAATGAAATATATTATACAAGAGATTTCATCAACCAAAATATCACATATATACAAGTACAAGATATTATACATCATAATAAAACTATAAAAAAGAATTATAAAATCAAAAATTGTATTGAAATAGGACATATATTTCAGATAGGTGTAAAATATTCTAAAATTTTTGATTTAAAAATACTAAATAAAACTAAAATCAATAAATTAGTACATATGGGTTGTTATGGTATTGGTGTCAGTAGATTAATTGCCGCTATTATCGAACAAAACCATGATAAATACGGCATTATTTGGCCAGATGCACTTGCTCCATTTCAAGTAGTAATTATACCAATTTTCATCAATAAATGTAAAAAAATAAAAACAATATCTGAAAAACTATATTATGACTTCAAAACTGATATAGATGTATTATTAGAAGATCGGCACGAACAAACAGGTATTATATTTTCTGATATTAATTTAATTGGTATTCCTAATATAATTATTATTAATAATAATACTATCAAGTATAATACCGTTGAATATCAACAACGTAAGAATATTAAAAATAAAATTATTATACATATCAATCAAATAAAAAATTTTATTATTAATAAAATTTACAATACTCAATACAATAAATATTAAAAACAAAAATAAACATTTTTTTTACCTAATACAGATTTTAATTTGTATATTAAAACTTCACTAATAACAACATTCCACCGATTATGTAATTTAAAATTTGATTGATTATTTTTGATATTATAACGAATATAAATCGGGATATGACCACCTACACAAGGTATAATATAGTTTTTAATATTATCTAAAATACGTTCGTGAAAAATATCCTGATGAATCACTAATACTAATTTTTTCACATAATGATTCCTGGCTTCATCTAAACTCATAATAGAATTAGCAATTAACCGAATTTTTCTTATTGAATTATTTAAAAGTAATTTTCCGAATACAATAACAATATTCCCTTTATGCATATGTTTAATATATAATTTCATTAAATTATCAAAAATTATCACCTCAATATCATATATTGGATGACTAATTTCTGCAAACATAATATTTTTATTTTTTCTAGTTAATTTGAATCTAATAGCAGATATTATACCAAATACTTTTACTAAACTAAAATTATTATTTGAACTATTTTTTATTTCAAATCCATGAATATAATAATTTAATTCCTTAAGATACGTATTGATAGGATGCCCAGTTAAATAAAAACCTAACACATCTTTTTCACGATCTAATGTTTCTTTATCAGACCATGAACATATTTTTGTTTTTTTAAAAGCACGCTCTAAAAATATGCGTTCTTGTTCAATTGAGTGTAATAAATTTAATTGATAAATACTCTTAAAATTATCATATTGATCAGAAAACTTAATTACTTGTGAAACAAATTGCATTAATTTATATCGTTTAACTTCAAAACAATCAAAACAACCAGATAAAATCAATTTTTCTAACACTCGTTTATTAATAAATTTTGAATGTATACTAGCACAAAACTCAAAAAAACTATTAAATTTTCCAATACGTTTCCTAGCATCAAGTACTGCTTTTACAACAGATTTACCAACGCCTTTAATAGCTCCTAAACCATACACAATATTACGATTTTCATTCACTATAAAAGAATATTTGCTAATATTAATATTTGGAAAAATAATTTTTATATTCATACGTAAGCATTCTTGAATATATATATTTATTTTTTTGATGTTATCCAAATCAGCACTCATAACCGCTGCCATAAATTCTGGGGGATAATTTGCTTTCATCCATAAAGTTTGATAAGAAATTAAAGCGTATGCCGCTGAATGTGATTTATTAAAACCATACCCTGAAAATTTCTCTAATAAATCAAATATTTTATTTGAAAATTCATAAGATATACCATTATTTTTAGCATTTTTTTGAAAATCTAATCTCTGTTCTGCCATTTCTTGAGTGTTTTTTTTAGACATAGCTCGTTGTAAAATATCCGCCTTAGATAATTTATAACCTGATAATACTTGTGCAATTTTTATTACTTGTTCTTGATATAAGATAACACCGTATGTTGATTCTAAAATTGGTTTTAGTAAAATATGTTGCCAATTTTCATCAGGATAAAAAATAGGTTCTATTCCATGTTTACGATTAATAAAATTTTCTACCATTCCAGACTGTAAAGGACCAGGTCTAAATAACGCAATTAACGAAATAATATCTTCAAAACAGTCTGGTTTTAATTTTATAATTAAATCTCTCATACCATATGATTCTAATTGAAATACTGCAATAGTATTTCCAGTCTGCAATAATTGAAAACTGTTTTTATCATTTAAGGGAATCATGTCCAGACTGATACGATTAGTATTATTACGTTTTAAAAACGTATTAATCAACTTAATAGCTGCATACATGACAGTTAATGTCTTTAACCCTAAAAAATCAAATTTTAATAATCCTACATAATTAATATCATTTTTATCCAATTGAGTAATACAAACATTATTATCAGATTCTAAAGGAGTAAAATTAATTAATTTATTTGGCGAAATAACAACACCACCAGCATGTTTTCCGGTATTTCTAATGACACCTTCTAATGTCTGAGCGATATCTACTAAACGTTTAACTTCAACATTACTCTTATATAATTTAATTAAATTTAATTTTTTAGATAAAGATTTTTTTAAAGTAATACCAATATCTAATGGTATTAATTGAGAAATTTTATTTACAAAACCGTAAGGATAACCTAAAGCACGACCGACATCTCTAATTACTGCTCTAGCAGACATTGTACCAAATGTAATAATTTGCGATACTTTATCTGATCCATATAACGTAGAAACATGCTCGATTACCAAATCTCTTTTATCCATACAAAAATCGATATCAAAATCCGGCATTGATTTTCTATCAGGATTCAAAAATCGTTCAAAAATTAAATCAAACTTTAAAGGATCAATTTCAGTGATTTTTAAAGCATAAGCAACTAAAGAACCCGCCCCAGAACCTCTACCAGGACCCACGGGTATATTATTATCTTTAGCCCACTGTACAAACTCCATAACAATTAGAAAATATCCCGGAAAATTCATATCATTGATAATTTTTAATTCCATTAACAACCGTTTTTTATATTTAGCAAACATAATAGATCTTTGTTGTATATCTGGATATAAAATACGTAATCGATCTTTTAAACCTGTTACACTCGTTAGAACTAAAAAATCTTTTTCAGACATGTTACCAGTTGGATAACTGGGTAAAAAATATTTTCCAGTAGAAATAACAACATTACAGCGTTTAGCAATTTCTACACTATTTTGCAACGCTTCAGGAATATCACTAAATAAAGCACACATCTCATCTTCATTTTTTAAATATTGATGTGAGCTATAAAAAAAATCATTTTTTTTAGTATTTATTGTTACTTTTTGGTCAATTGCTAATCGAATGTTATGAGTATCAAAATCATTTTGATGAATAAAACAAACATCATTAGTGGCAACAATAGGGATATTTCTTTTTTTTGAAATTTGTATTGCATATTGTATATACTGTTCTTCATATATTCTTTTACTTCGATGTACCTCTAAATAATAAAAATTATCGAAATAAGTATTATAAAAATCTAAAAATAAATTTATAGTATGCTGATCTTTTTGAATAATATATTTTCCAAAATCACCATAATACCCTCCAGACAAAATAATTAAACCTTTTTTATACCGAACGAGCCAATGCTGATATATTGTAATATCATTATTACGTACATTAATATCTTTGTTTTTTTTAAATTGCGCTTTAGATATTAAAATAATAAGATTTTTATAACCTATATCATCCGCCGCTAAAATATTAATTACCGAATCTTGACTACTAGTAAAATTAAATTTAATTTTAAACTTTACTCCAATAATTGGTTTAATACCATATTTCAAAGCACATTGATAAAATTTTATTACACCATAAAAATTACCATCATCAATCATACCTAAAGCAGGCATTTTTAATTTATAAGCCTGTTTAATTAGTTCTTGTGGTTTATTTAAACCACTCGTAATTGAATAATCACTACGAGTACTTAAATGAATAAATTTTGGTTTCATAATAGCTATACATCTACAATTAATATCATTAAATTTCAATACAAACAATAAATTTGTAAAAAATACATATTTATATGCATATTAATTATTTGTATTACATATTCAAAATATATTTACATGTAATGTCTGCACAACAAACAAGATTATTTTTTACATAAATAGTACCATGAAAAAAAATCATACCTTTATATTCTTTCAGGATATGAACGGTGATCAATAATTGATCACCTGGAATAACTATTTTTCTAAATTTTACAGTATTAATACCTGTCATACAATATAATCCGTTACTATTTTGATGCTCGGGATGTTGAAGTAATGCTAGAATAATAGCAGACTGCGCGATTGATTCTAACATTAAAACTCCTGGAAAAATAAATTTATTAGGAAAATGACCTTGTAACCAAGGATCATTTACAGTAATATTTTTAATAACTTTAATTCTATTATCATATTTATATGATTTAATACGATCAATTAATAAAAATGGATACCTATGCGGTATTAACTTTAAAATTTGTTTCATATTGATCAATATATTTTATAAATTTTTAATCATTATAAAAAAATTTATAATATGATAATTGTTTTATTGTCGATAATGCATATGACATTGAAAAGATTTCAATAAATCACCAATATTATAAATCAGTGGATATGAATACGAAAAATCTATAGGACCAAAAACAGAATCCCAAACTATTTCTATACC
This sequence comes from Buchnera aphidicola (Takecallis taiwana), assembly GCF_039355125.1. NCBI lineage: Bacteria > Pseudomonadati > Pseudomonadota > Gammaproteobacteria > Enterobacterales > Erwiniaceae > Buchnera > Buchnera aphidicola. Next base: position 182,078 of record NZ_CP134979.1, on the reverse strand, counting down.
TGTTGAAGCATGCAAATTATTATCAATATTATGATAATGATAAAATTGCTTAAAAATATTATCTAAAGAATTTTTCAAAACAATATTCTTAATACTACCAACATCAAGAAATAAAGAAGTTTGGAAAAACTTATCATACTTGTCAATAAAAATAAAAAAATTTGGTACAATTAAATCTAATTTTCCTATAATAAAACTATTTCCTCCAAAAAGAATACTGTTATCATGTTTTATGGTATTATCACCATGATAATTGACATCGTGATTTTTACATATAAGAATAGCTTTATATCCAATACTATTATCAACAAATCCACGTATATTATTTACACCTTGCATATGAAAACCTTCATAATATGGTGCACATGTGGTATTCATTGGAAACTCAATTCCACTACTCAAATAAGTATGTAATACATATTTTACACTATGAAATACCTTAAAATATTCCTCATAAGTAAACAACTCTTGATGAAAATTTCTATTATTATTCTCAAATACAAATTTTCCTGAAAATAAAACTTTCTTACCACAATGTGAGAAATGTACATTCGGTATAGTATTATATAACCAAGAATATGAAATAATCATATGTGAATTTGATGAATAATGTGTTTTGTGAACACTATGATGTAGTTTATAAACATAAACCTGTTTTTTGGATATAGCATTCTGTACATGCGCAAAATCATCTTGATTATAATTGACGTTCACTGTAATAATATGGTTTTTTAATTTCAAAAACGTAATATTTTCTTCAAATCCATAATTCTTTTTTAATAAATCAAAATATTTTTTATCAGGAATATTAATCGTATTATAAAAAATACGATGACTCAAAATAACATCATGCACTATATTTGGATGTTGAAGTATGAAATCAATATTATTCTTATGATGACTATGAAAAAGATTCGAAATAGTATCAATACCACACCCAAACCAATTATTATGTCTAAACTGTAACTTTAAATGCATACCATCAGTAATATTATAACCTGTATTTACATGATAACTATTCGTTTTCTTTTCTTGTACTATGTATATGATATCAACTTTATCGATAGAATTAGGCAAGATTTTATAATTTATAGTAACGTTTTGAACATAACCGGTATTTTCAAGATCATATTTACCTTGATTAATTAACTGTAAATTAGCATACTGACCTAATGATATTTTATTGACAATATGATGTAAAAATTCAGTTTTTGTAAATGTATTACCTTGAATATCAATTTTATTAATAATAAACCTTGAACCTAAGTCAGTATCAAAATATAGATTAACACATTTATTTTGTTTATCTACAACAGTATGTATTACAATTTGACATTTTAAAAAACCAAGATTAAAAAATGTATTTTGAATGCGATTTTTAATATCAATAATATCGTACAAATTATATTTTGAATCCAGCTTTATACTAACTAATTCATCTTTAAAGATAGAATCATAATGTTCTATATTTCCACGAGTTCTACAAGACGATAAAACATATTGTTCTCCTTCATCAATTGTAATATTAATTACAATATTTTTCTTATTTTTCGAAGGTAAAAATTTCACATCTGTAATATTAAAATCAATATAGCCATTTTCATAATAAAAATGTTTTAACGCCTCTAAATCTCTAGAAAAAATCGCATTATCAAATTTTTTATTATGAAGTATATGTCTTTGAAAAAAGCTTGGATAAGATGTAAATAAGGATATAATTTTATAACTAGAAAAATGATTATTGCCTATGATATTAATAGTATCTAATAATTTTGACACACCTTCTAAAATCTGAATTTGTAAAATCATTGTGTTGCTACTTACTAATTGATACGAAATATTAATTTTAGTACCATCAATACCAGATTTCTCATATAATTTCTGTAAACTATTCTGCAATATATTTAACGAATTTTTATTAAATATATGGTTAATTTTTATATTATTTTTTTTACACTGATCAAAAATAATATTTTGATTAATTTGCATATTACCAATACAAGTAATCTTAGAAATTATTGGATTTTCTTCACACTTAAATACAATACTATCATTTAATTCAGAAACTATAACATCACTAAAAACCCCCATAGCAAGTAACTTAGCAGTATTATCTTGAATCTCGTTTGCAGTCATTGTATGGTCTTGATTTATCTGCATGTTATGTAATACTTCAGATTTTGAAATATTATGTAAACCTACAAATTGTATTATTTTAATACTATTTTTATTTTCAGCAATACCAACCGCACTATAAAAACACAATACAAATGCTAATAACATTCTCATTATAAATATTTTCATGATACAATTACATATCAAGTAGTATAATATTTAAAATAACAAATAAAATTTATTATAATAATTTATTTTTCATAATACAAAATAAAATTATGATAATGCGTTAATACCTCATGTTACACGCGCATAATTTCAGTTTTCTTTTTAATAAAGAAATTATTAATTTGCTTAATATATTTATCTGTTAAGGCTTGTATTTCATGTTGTGTCATACGTTCAATATCAATTGTAATAACTTTTTGTTTAACAAGATTTTTTAAGTTATCATTTGCATCACGACGCATGTTACGTATACTAATGCGCGTATGTTCTGCATCAGATTGAAGATGTTTACAAAGTTTCTTCCGCCTTTCTTCAGTTAAAGATGGTATAATGATTCTAATAACATGATCATGCACTAATGGTGTAACTTCTAATTTTGAATGAAAAATTTCTTTTTCCACAACATTTAAAATATTTCTATCAAAAACAGCAATTTTTAATGTATTGGAATTTTCAATTGTAATATTCGCCAGTTCTTTTAATGGTGTTTTTACACCATAATATTCTATACAAATGTTATCTACCAAACCAGTAGATGCACGACCAATGCGCATATTATTAATATTGTTCTGAAAAATTGATAAACATTTCTCCATACGATTTCTTGTATCATGTAATATACTATTATGCATAACATTCACCTAAAAATTTATTATATTTTTATTATCTTATAAAATTAATATATTACATCATGATATATCTTTCATACTATCATTAATAATAGTACCTTCATTACATCCACGTAAAATCCGTCTTAATGCTCGATTATGTCCAATATTAAATATATAAATAGGAATCTTATAATCCCTAGCTAATATAAATGCTGTCAAATCCATCACTTTAAACTCATATCTCAAAACATCATTATAATTTAATTGGTGATATAAAATACTATCTTGATTATATTCTGGATCTTTTGAATATATACCATTTACTTTTGTCCCTTTAATAATAATTTCAGATCGAGTTTCAATAGCTTTTAAACATGCAACAGAATCTGTTGTAAAACAAGGTTGACCAATTCCGCCACAAAAAATCATTACTACCGAATTCGATAAATGCTCTAATGCTTGATCTAAATTGTACGGTTGACAAATACTATTGATACATAGAGATGACATTAAACAAGAAGATATGTTGACTTTATTAAAAAGTTCTTTCAAAAATAGTCCATTAATTACTGTTGATAACATACCAATATAATCTGCTGTTACTCTATTAATACCAAATTTCGATAAAGTAGCACCCCTAAATAAATTACCTCCCCCAATTACAATACTAATCTGAATACCATGCTTCACTAAATACTGAATATCTTGAATAATATCACGTATAATGCAAGTTGAAAATTGATTATTATTAAAACTTTTAATAACCTCACCACTAATCTTAAGTACAATACGTCTATATATAAATTTCATATTTATAAATTGTAATTTTAAAATTGATCATTATAATAATGTATTTAAAAAATATATTTAAATCATTTCACCTAATTCAAATCGAATAAACTGTAAAATTTTTGTATCATGTATACTAATAAAATCTTTAATTTTCTGATTAACTTCAAACACACAATTTTGTTCTAATAAACATATATTATCAATAAATTTCTCTATTTGGCCATTAACAATTTTTTTTGCTATAGATAACGGTTTACCTAAACGTGCAGTAATTTCTGATTGTATATTACGCTCTTTTTCTATAATTGCATCAGGTATATCATGACGCGATAAGTAGTCAGGATTATTAGCTGCAATATGCATAGCAACTTTTTTAATAACATCCACTTTTTTAGAGTTTGATTGTACTAATACACCAATTTTATTTCTATGCACATAACATTCAATATATTTACCGACAATAAAACAAAATCTCCGAATTAAAATATTTTCACCAAACTTGGAAACCAACATAATACGCTTTTCTTCTAATAATGCCTGTAATATAGATATATCTTTAATCTTATTTTTATGTATATAAAGTAACGCTTCTGAAGAAAAATTTAAAAAATCCGGATGTTTTTCAACAAAATCTGTTTCACAATTCAATTCTATCATATATGCATATTTGTTTTTTATAACATATGTCGCAACTACACCTCGAGAAGCAATATTCGTAATTTTATTTTCTGCTTTAATCTGTCCATTTTTTTTTAAAATAATAATAGCTTTTTTAATATCGCCATGAGCAGCAATTAAAGCTTTTTTACACTCCATAATACCAATTCCTGATTTTAATCTTAATTCTTTTACAAGATCAGTAGTAATATGCATAACATATTTCCTTTTTATTAACATTAAAACACATGTATTATAAATCAAATATCTAATCCAATATAGAATAAAAATACTAAATCATGATATTTCAGACTAATCTATATATTCAATTGAAGTATTATTATTACGTTGTTCATGTTTAGTAGATATAAAATTAAACACTGTTTTTAAATACAAGGTTATAGCACGCATTGCATCATCATTACCAGGAATTACAAAGTCAATACCATCCGGATTAGAATTGGTATCTACAACAGAAAAAACTGGAATACCTAAATTATTTGCTTCTTGAATTGCAATGCGTTCATGATGTGCATCAATAATAAAAATTACATCAGGTAATCCGCCCATATGTTTAATACCACCTAAACTATTTTCTAGTTTTAGTAATTCTCGCATTCTAATTAAACCTTCTTTTTTAGTTAACTTGGATAATGTACCATCTTGTACTTGTCCTTCTAAATCCTTCAAACGCTGAATAGACTGACGAACAGTTTTCCAATTTGTCAGCATACCACCCAACCATCTTTTATTAACATAAAACTGATCACAATTAATTGCTATATTTTTAATAATATCACTAGCAAATTTTTTTGTCCCAATAAATAAAATCTTACCTTGACGAGAATGAATTTTCCGTAATTCTAATAAAGCAGTATAAAACATAGACATTGTTTTTTCTAAATTAATAATGTGTATTTTATTACGCACACCAAAAATGAATGGTTTCATTTTAGGATTCCAATAACGTGTTTGATGTCCAAAATGCACACCCGCTTTTATCATATCATGAATAGAAATCATCTTAACGATTCTCGCTCCTATAAGTTTAAAAATATAGATATTGTAGTTATAATAGATTGATCAAAAAAAAATAATAATATATATTTTATATTAATAATATATTATTATCAATAATCTAATCATAATAAATAGAAATGAATATATTTAGAATACATGATAAAAAATTAATTTATTGAATATATATTTTATTATAAATTATATTTTATCACAGATAGTAAAACAATTTTAATATTTTAACGATACAAATATACTTGAATAAACCAATATAGCAAAAAAAATGAATATTCATATTAAAAATCAGCAAGAAATTAACAAAATGCGAATATCTGGCTATTTAGCAGGTGAAGTATTAAGAAAAATAGAACCATACGTTATACCTGGTACCACAACTGAAAAATTAAATCAAATTTGTCATAATTATATCATTCAAAAAAAAGCAATACCAGGTTGTTTAGGTTATCTTGGTTTTCCAAGTTCTATTTGTATTTCAGTAAATGAAATCGCTTGTCATGGTATTCCAAATAAAAATAAAAAACTAAATAACGGAGATATTGTCAATATCGACGTAACAGTAATAAAAAATCAATATTATGCTGATACAGCAAAAATGTTTATTGTAGGAAAAACACACAAGATAGCATATGAATTATGTCAAGTTGCAAAGAAAAGTCTATATAGAACATTTCCAGTAATTAGACCCGGTCTACCAATTAGTATTATTGGACAAACAATACAAAACTATGTCAATACAACACCATTTTCCATTGTTAAAGAATATTGCGGGCATGGTATTGGTACGACATTTCATGAACAACCGTACATTTTACATTATAATTATCATGAAAATAAAGTTTTTTTTAAACCAGGTATGATATTTACTATAGAACCGATTATTAATGCTGGAAATAAAGAAGTATTTTGTATGGACGATAATTGGACAATTTGTACAAAAGACTACAGTTTATCTGCACAATATGAACATACTGTACTTGTAACTGAAAATGGTTGTGAAATATTAACAAAAAGAAAAAATGAAAAAATACAAAAAATATATTTTAATAAAAAAAAATAAAAAATTATTATATATCTTTTTATATCACGGTTAAATACAAATAGAGCAAATATTTATGGAAGAATTGAAACGAATTATTGAGCAAGCATTTGAAAAAAAAAATCAACTTAATAATAAAAATATTGATACTAAAACTTATAATGCAATCGAACAAGCGATTAATCTTCTTGACTGTGGAATATTAAAAATATCAGAAAAAAGCGCCGGCACTTGGATAACACATCAATGGTTAAAAAAAGCTATTTTATTATATTTCTGTATCAAAAAAAATAAAATCACTACCGGTTTAAAAAATACTTTTTACGATAAAATTGATTTAAAATATCAAAATACCTCTAAAGAAGAATTAAAAAAAAACAATATTCGTATTGTACCACCAGCAACAATACGAAAAGGTGCGTTTATCGCTAAAAATACTGTACTCATGCCGTCCTATATTAATATTGGTGCATATGTAAATGAAGGAACTATGATCGATACATGGAGTACTGTAGGATCTTGTGCATATATCGGTAAAAATGTACACTTATCTGGAGGAGTTGGAATAGGCGGGGTATTAGAACCTATACAAAATAATCCTACTATTATTGAGGATAATTGTTTTATTGGAGCAAGATCAGAAATTGTTGAAGGAGTTATTATAGAAGAAGGATCAGTAATTTCAATGGGTGTATATATTGGACAAAGTACAAAAATTTACAATCGAAAAACAGATGAAATAATATATGGTAGAGTTCCCGCAGGATCTGTAGTTGTACCAGGTACATTACCAGCTAAAAACAAAAAATATAACTTATACTGCGCCGTTATTGTAAAACAAGTCAATACTAAAACTTTAAAAAAAATAGAAATCAATCAATTATTACGTGACCTTAAATAAAATTCATACATATATTCAGATCCGAAAAAAATAATGGATCTGAACAATTAAAATATTCCCTACAATCAAGGAAGATAAAAAATTTATTATAATTATAAAAAAAATATTAATATACGATACGTAATATTACATATTAATTTCTATAATAGAAGGAGATATAATGGAATTATTATCAGGATCAGAAATGGTAATTCGTTCATTAATTGATCAAGGAATAGAATATATTTTTGGATATCCTGGAGGAGCAGTATTAGATATTTATGACGCATTAAAAAACAATGCTTATATCAAGCATATATTAGTTCGACATGAACAAGGCGCAACACATATGGCTGATGGATATGCGCGATCAACAGGAAAAACAGGGGTCGTATTAGTTACATCAGGACCTGGAGCGACAAATGCAATTACAGGAATTGCTACAGCTTACATGGATTCTATCCCTATGGTAATTATTTCTGGTCAAGTAGATTCTGCATTAATTGGGTATGACGCATTCCAAGAATGCGATATGCTTGGCATTTCTAGACCAATTGTTAAACATAGCTTTTTAGTTACAAAAACTGAAGATATTCCTGTAATTTTTAAAAAATCATTTTGGTTAGCTAATACCGGTCGTCCAGGACCGATAGTAATTGATCTACCAAAAGATATTTTAAGTAAAAATAATAAAAAAATTTATTCTTGGCCTAAAACTGTTTATATCCGATCATACAACCCAGTAATAAAAGGCCACCAAGGTCAAATAAAAAAAATAATAAATATCTTATTACATGCTAAAAAACCAATTATATATATTGGTGGAGGTATTATATCTTCGAATAGTTCGCAAGAGATAACAAAAATAGCAGAAATTTTAAATATTCCAGTCACAACATCACTTATGGCACTTGGTGCATTCCCAGGTAAACATACACAAAACTTAAATATGTTAGGTATGCACGGAACATATGAAGCTAATATGGCTATGCATCACTCTGATGTAATTTTTGCGATTGGTGCCCGTTTTGATGATCGTACTACAAATAATTTAAATAAATATTGTCCAAACGCAAAAATTTTACATATAGATATTGATCCAACATCAATATCAAAAACTGTCAGAGCTGATGTACCAATTGTCGGTGATGCAAGAAAAATATTAAAAAATATGCTTAAACTCTTATATCAAAATAAGAAGTCTATTATAAACCATCGTTTAGAAAAATGGTGGCAATGTATTCATAAGTGGAAAAAACAAAATAGTTTAAAATATGATAAAAAAAGTACAAAAATTAAACCACAATGTGTAATAGAAACATTATGGTACTTAACTAAAGGTGATGCATACATCACATCTGATGTTGGGCAACACCAAATGTTTACAGCATTATACTACCCATTTAATAAACCAAGAAGGTGGATCAATTCAGGCGGTTTAGGTACTATGGGGTTTGGATTACCAGCAGCATTAGGCGTTAAGTTAGCGTTTCCTGATGAAATTGTTATTTGTATCACAGGTGATGGTAGTATACAAATGAATATACAAGAATTATCTACTGCGATGCAATATACACTACCAATACTAATTTTAAATTTAAATAACAGCGCTCTAGGTATGGTAAAACAATGGCAAGATATAATTTATTCTGGCCGACATTCTCACTCATATATGAAATCATTACCTAATTTTATTCAATTATCAGAATCCTATGGGCATATAGGAATGTTAATTAATCGACCTGAAGAAGTAGAAAAAAAATTAAAAATAGCATTAAAGAAAATACTAGATGGTCATTTAGTATTTGTAGATATTCATATTGATCACACTGAAAATGTTTATCCTATGCAAATTAAAGGTGGAGGAATGAACGAAATGTGGCTAAGAAAATAAGGATAATATATGAAACACATGTTATTGATATTATTAGAAAATGAACCAGGATCTCTATCAAGAGTAGTAGGATTATTTTCACAACGCGGGTATAATATAGAAAGTATTACTGTATCTCCCACTGAAGACATTACAATTTCAAGCGTTACAATACAAACGAATGGTGATACAAAAACAATTGAACAAATTGAAAAACAATTACATAAATTAATAAATGTACTCAAAGTAACTCAAATTAATCAAAACCATTATATTGAAAGAGAAATTGCATTAATTAAAATACAAAACTCAGGTTATGCATTAGAACAATCCAAAATTATTATAGATACTTTTAATGGTAAAATTATTGATATTATACCAAATATATATACAATTGAACTTACAGGATCCAGTAAAAAAATAAATATATTTTTAAATATAATAAAAAAAATATCTACAATAATCGAGATATCACGTTCAGGTATTATTGGCATAGTACGAGAATCGGCAATTTTTTAATTTTTAACTATAATTTTCAAATATGAAAATACTTGATTATGAATATAAAATTACATACAACAGTTTTGTTAAATGAAGCTATACAATCCTTAAAAGTCAAAAAAAACGGAATATACCTAGATGGTACTTTCGGTGCTGGTGGACATTCTAAAAAAATATTGGAAAAATTAGGAACAACAGGTAAATTATATGCAATTGATCAAGATCCATACGCTGTGACAATAGCTAAAAAAATATGCGATGATAGGTTTTATATAATACCAGGAAATTTTTCACATGTAGACATATTATTGAAAAAACATCACTTATATAAAAAAATTGACGGGATAATATTAGATTTGGGAATGTCTTCTATGCAACTCATATCTGCAAAAAGAGGATTTTCATTTAATATAAACGGCCCTCTAGATATGCGAATGAACCCTAATAATGGTATATCAGCTCACGAATGGATTAATACTAGTCATGAGAAACATATTTATTATGTTTTAAAGTCATTTGGAGAAGAAAGATTTGCAAAAAAAATAGCAAATAAAATTATAATACAAAGAAAAAAAAAACCTATTTCAACAACATTTGAATTATCAAACATTATTCAATCTATTATACCAAAACAAAAACATCATAAACACCCAGCAACTAAAAGTTTTCAAGCAATCCGTATTTTTATTAATCAAGAATTACAGGCATTACAAATTTTTTTAAATAAAGCTTTAAATTTTTTAAAGCACCAAGGTCGAATCTCTGTTATTAGTTTTCATTCTTTAGAAGATAGAATTGTAAAACAATTTATAAACCAATATAGTCAAAAACCAAATATTCCATATAATCTACCAATAAATGAAAAACAAATTAATCAAATATGTCAGATCCAATTAAAAAAAATTAATAGAATTTTTCCAACTAATCAAGAAATAAATAACAATTTCAAATCAAGAAGCGCTGTTTTAAGAACAGCAGAATTTCATGAAACAAATTACATTAATCAACAAGTTATATGAATGTAATATAACAAAAATTTTTAATATATAACACACAATAACATCAATATAAATATATCAGTTTTTCTCAAAAGTCATAGGTTAAATGAATTATGATAAAAAAAAACAATCAAATCATCGCAGGAATCGACGTTGGAACGACCAAAATAGTTGTTTTAATAGGAGAAATTTCGGTTAATCAAGTAATTAATATCATCGGAATAGGCCAATACCCTTCTAAAGGAATAGATAAAGGTAATATAAACAACTTACAATCTTTAATATCTTGTATTAAAAAGGCCATATATGAAGCTGAAACTATGGCTGAATACCGTATTTCATCTATATATGTTTCCTTATCAAATGAATACCTTAAATGTAAAAATGAAATCGGTATTGTCCCTATTGATAATAAAGAAATTACACATCAAGATATAAAATACGCGATATACACAGCCCAATCAATTAAACTTGGTCATGACTATAAAATATTACATGTTATCCCTCAAGAATATATAATTGATAAGGAATATGGTATAAAAAATCCTATTGGATTGTCAGGTTGTAGAATGAAGGCAAAAGTACATTTAATCACTTATAAACATATTTTTAAAAAAAACTTAGTTAAAGCAATACAATCTTGTAATATTCAAGTTGAAAAAGTAGTATTTTCTGGAATTGCATCTAGTCAAGCAGTATTAACATTTTCAGAAAAACAGTCCGGTGTCTGTATGATAGATATCGGAGGAGGAAGTATTAATATTGTTATATATTTTAATGGATATATTCAATATAGTCATGTATTACCATATGCAGGTAATACTGTAACGAACGATATAGCATATGTTTTTAATACATCTTTTCAAAATGCAGAAATAATTAAAAAAAAATATGGTTCAACAATATTAACATCACTAACAGCATCAGAATTAATTGAAATATCTAATCTATATGATATTAATACAAAAACCATTCAAAATGATATTCTAATACAAGTAATCAACTCACGATATACCGAATTATTTACAATGATTAATGAAATGATTATAAAAATACAAAATCAGCTATATCATTCAAGTCAATCATATATATTAGGATCTGGAATTGTATTAACTGGAGGTGGGGCACAAGCGAAATCACTAAAAATATTAGCAAAAAAAATATTTAATACACAAGTACGTATCGGTATACCATTAAAAATTAAAACGTATAATGATAAAATTATTCAACCAAATTACGCAACAGTAATTGGACTATTAAAATACGGTTCTAAAATATATAATCATCATAAAAAACAATTTCATAAAACAACAATTTTAAAAAAATTATTCTGTTATGTACAGAATTGGGTTAAAAAAATAATATAAATAAAATAATTTTAAAATTATAAATAGGAAAAGATCATGTTTGATGCAAGTGCATTAAGTAATGAAGCAATAATTAAAGTATTAGGTATTGGAGGAGGCGGAGGAAACGCTGTTGAACATATGGTTAGGGAAAAAATTGCAGGAGTAGAATTTTTTGCAATTAATACCGACGCACAAGCACTAAAAAAAATAGAAGTTGAACAAACCATCCAAATCGGTAGTAATATTACAAAAGGATTAGGAGCAGGTGCAAATCCTGAAATCGGAAAACATGCTGCAGAAGAAGATCGAGAAGCAATAAATTCTGCATTAGAAGGAGCAGATATGATATTTATAGCTGCTGGGATGGGAGGAGGGACCGGAACCGGTGCCGCACCAATTGTCGCTTCTATTGCAAAAGAAATGGGTATTTTAACAGTAGCTGTCATTACTAAACCATTTACTTTTGAAGGAAAAAAAAGAATGATTTTTTCCGATGAAGGTATTTTAGAACTTTCAAAATACGTTGATTCCCTGATCATTATTCCAAACGATAAATTGCTAAAAGTATTAAATAGAGGTATTTCTCTTTTAGATGCATTCAGCGCAGCAAATAATGTATTAAGAGGAGCTGTACAAGGTATTGCTGAATTAATTACAAAACCAGGATTAATGAACGTGGATTTTGCAGATGTTAGGACAGTAATGTCAGAGATGGGATATGCTATGATGGGTACTGGGTTATCTTCTGGAGATAACCGAGCAGAAGAAGCCGCAGAAATTGCTATATCAAGTCCATTATTAGAAGATATCGATTTATCAGGAGCGCAAGGAGTATTAGTAAACATTACAGCAGGAATAGATTTAAGACTTGATGAATTCGAAACTGTTGGAAATACAATACGATCGTTTTCATCAGATAATGCAACAGTAGTTATAGGAACATCATTAGACCCGGAAATGAATGATACTTTACGTGTTACAGTGGTTGCAACAGGCATTGGTACGGAAAATCAAATAAAAAATAACATACCATTAAACACAACAAATCAACATCAAGAAAAAATATCTACAGATTATCGTTATCAAAATTTTAATTCAGGTATTAAGAAAACATACCAAAAAAATATAAATCGTAAAAATATTGAAATTAACAAAAATAATAAAATAAAATCAAATTATTTAAATATTCCTTCTTTTTTAAGAAAAAAATAAACTTCAATAAAATAATAAATAATATGATAAATCAATTAAAACCAAAATTAAAATTTACTACTCTAGCAAAAAATAAAATTAAAATATTAATTAATAATAATCTTAATTTAAAGTTTCGAATTTATATTATTGGTGGAGGATGTAATGGTTTTCAATATAAATTTAAAGTAGATAACAACATTTATACTAATGATATTATTATCAAAAAACAATTTACTATTGTTATTGACGCAATTAGTTTACAGTATCTCCATGGCGGAATTATCGATTATCAAGAAAACTTATCAGGGTCTAAATTTACAGTATCAAATCCAAATGCTAAAACAACATGCAGTTGTGGTGCATCATTTAGTATATAGTATATGTATATGAAAATATATGAAAATCGGTATTATTTATGCAATGAAAAAAGAAATGAAAGCATATTATTATGCTTTTAAAAAACTTAAAAAAATACAAAGTAGCATATATGGAATTAACATATATGTATCACATTCTAATAAAATTTTTTTTATACAATCAGGAATAGGTAAAGTTTCTAGTAGTATCGCATGTACGATATTAATATATATATATAAAGTGAATATTATTATTAATATCGGATCAAGTGGAACATTAAAATCATATATTAATATTAATGATGTAATCATTGGAAGTAAAATTGCTTACCATGATGTTAATGTAACAAGTTTTAACTATACAGTAGGTCAAATACCAGGATTTCCTAAAATATTTAATACAAATAATTTTTTAAGAAATCAAATTAAAACAATACTATATAATTACAACATAACGTTCTGGGAAGGTTTAATTGTAAGTGGTGATACCTTTATTAACCATAATAATCATATCAACAATATAACTAACAATTTTACTGATATCATAGCATTAGATATGGAATCTGCTGCTATTAATCAAGTATGTTTTCAGCATAATATACCAGTGCTTATTATAAAAATTATTTCAGATTTTGCTACAGAAACAGCACCATCTATATTTAAAAAAAATATAAAAAATCTATATTTAAAATTATATAATATTATTCATGATTATATTCAAATCATACAAACATGCTCTAAAATCATAACATATGTATAATTATGATATGAAATTATAAAGAATTATTTGAATAATCAAAACAAATAATTCTTTATTATAAACAGTAAAAATTTATAAAATAAAAACATTAGTGTTTTAGGTTAGCTTTAGAATTCATTAAATCAGTGATCGTACCTTGTAAGATTTGGGCTGTTAATCCTATAGATTCAGATAACGTAGGATGAGCATGAATTGTTAAAGCAATATCTTCGATATCACAACCCATTTCTATAGCAAGTGTAATTTCAGACAATAATTCACCTGCATGTCTGCCAACAATAGCACCACCGATAATTTGCCGAGTATCTTTATTAATAATTAATTTTGTAACACCATGTTTACAATTTGAAACAATTGCCCGACCAGAAACATTCCATGGGAATACTGCAGTTTCAATATTAATGTTTTTTTTTCTTGCTTCATATTCATTTATACCAGTCCAAGCAATTTCTGGATCAGTATAAGATACTGCAGGAATCGTAATTGGATGAAAATAATGTTTATAACCAGCAATAATTTCTGAAACAATATGACCTTGATGTATCCCTTTATGTGCTAACATTGGTTGCCCTGTAACATCACCAATTGCATACACATTAGGTACATTAGTACGGAATTGATCATCAATTTTAATAAAATTATTTTCATCTACATCTAAACCAATATTATCTAATAATAAAGTTTGTATATTCGGTTTTCTACCAATAGCAACTAAAACTGCATCATACGATGCTTTTATTTTATTTAATTTATTACATAACGTCACTACCACTTGACCATCTTGTACAGTAAGATTATTAAAATTGGTTTCCAGTAAAATATTAAAATCATTTTTTACTGCAGAAGTAAATACTTTTACAACATCTCTATCTAAAAAAGGTAAAATTTGATCACATCGATCAATAATATCGACTTGAGAACCAATTGTACTATAAAATGTAGCCATTTCTAATCCAATAATACCTGATCCAATAATTAGTAATTTTTTTGGAATAGTATTTAAAGATAATGCATTTGTTGAATCCCAAATACAAATATTATCATATGGTATATGTGGCAACATAATCGATTTAGATCCAGTAGAAATAATGACATGATCGAAATGCACATTAATTTTTTCTGTTTGATTGACAACTAGAACTGTATTTTTATTAACAAAACTACCAATACCATATAATATATTAATCATTCGGCTTTTTGCCATATGTTTCAAGCCGTTAGCTAAATTATTAATAATATTTTTTTTTTGTTTTTTAATTAAACTAAAATTGATCTTAGGATTATTAAAGTAAACACCGTATTTAGATATTTCTTGTGTTTCTTTAATAACTTTTGCAATATGTAATAAAAATTTTGATGGAATACAACCAACATTTAAACATACGCCACCCAATGAATTATGTTTTTCAATCATAGCGGTTTTTAATCCTAAATCAGCACTCCTAAATGCCGCTGTATACCCCGCAGGTCCAGCTCCAATAACTAAAACTTGTACGTGAATATCACGAATCATATTTATCCTTAAAAATAATATATATAATACAGTATAATAATAAATATTTTTTAGTAATTATGCTGTTTATTTAAAACAAACATATATTACATTTTATTATATTTATACTAATAATAATCTCACATCCGATAATAATGTATTTATATAAGAAATAAATTTTGCACCTTCTGCTCCATCTATAATACGATGATCATAAGATAATGCTATAGGTAAAATTAATCTTGGAATAAATTCACTACCATTCCAAATAGGTTTGTAAGAAAATTTTGAAACGCCTAAAATAGCTGCTTCAGCGGCATTAATAATTGGAGAAAAAGCAGTCCCTCCTATACTACCCAAACTAGAAATCGTAAAACAACCACCCTGTAAATCAGAAAATTTTAATTTCCCTAAACGGGCATACTTGGATATATGATATATCTCGCATGCAATGTCAGATAAATTTTTATTTTTAACATCTTTGATTACTGGAACAAGTAATCCATGAATAGTATCTACGGCAATACCAATATTAATATATTTTTTTAAAAATATAACTTCTTGGTTATGAGAAATTGTACTATTTAAATAAGGAAATTTCTCTAATCCTTTAGTAATAGATTTCACAATAAACGCTAACAATGTTATTTTTTTTTCTTTCACCGTTATACGATCATTATATTTAATACGAAACGCTTCTAAATCTGTAATATCAACTTCATCAAATTGTGTAACATGCGGAATAGTTGACCAATTTAAACATAATAAACTTCCTGAACGTTTTTTAATCTTACTTAACTGAATCTCTTCTACTTCGCCAAACCGACTAAAATCAAAATTATATACATGGTCATACTTTTTTGATAAATTGTTATTATTAAGATTGTTCTCTAAATAATTATCTAAATCATCCTTCAGGATTCTATTTTTTCTACCCCTTCCATTAATGTTTCTCAAATCAATATTTGACGCACGTGCTAAACGCCGTACTAAAGGTGAAGCGTGTATTATAACATCATGAGTATCGATAACTTTTGTATGGTTTGGAGTATCATTTAATTCAGGTAAAGGATCGTCTATAGTTTCTAAAATTATAATAATAGAATCTTGATGCACAATATCTGTTACTTTTACTTTAATTTCTTTAACTTTTCCATGATGGGTTGAAGGAATTTCCATAGAAGCTTTATCACCTTCTATGACAAGTAAACTTTGTTCTTTTTCAACAATATCATTGACATGTACTAAAATATCGATTACTTCTGCTTTCTCTATACCAATATCGGGAATTTTGATTACAATATCCACTCAATACAACCTCTTATGCTAAACGTGGATTAATTTTTTTAGTATTAATATTAAATTTTAGTATTGCATCCCAAACAATATCTTTATCTATTACTGCACAATTAGATAATTCTGTTAATGCTGCAATAACAATATAATGTGCACTAATTTCAAAATAATAACGTAAATTTTTACGACTATCTGAACGACCAAATCCATCGGTTCCTAATACTCGATACGTTTTAGCTGGAACATAGTGTCGTACTTGATCAGCAAATAATTTCATATAATCAGTAGCTGCTACCGCTGGATCAGAATTCATAATTTGAGTAATATAAGGAATTTTAGGCTGATCATGAGGATGTAACATATTCCATCTTTCACAATCTTGCCCATCTCGTGCTAATTCTGTAAACGATGTCACGCTATAAATGTCAGATCCAATATGATAATCATTGTATAAAATCTCTGCAGCATCTATTATGCTTCTTAAAATTGCTCCAGAACCCATTAATTGTACTTTATGTGTTTGAGTATGTAATGAACGTAATTTATAAATTCCTTTTTTAATACCTTCTTCAACATTGCAAGGCATTTCAGGCATAAAATAATTTTCATTCATTGTAGTAATATAATAATATATATTTTCCTGAGAAGATCCATACATTCTCTGTAATCCATCTTGTATAATGACAGCAATTTCATACGAATACGCCGGATCATAAGAAATACAATTAGGTACAGTCAGAAAATGAATATGACTATGTCCATCTTCATGTTGTAATCCTTCACCATTTAGAGTCGTTCTACCAGAAGTAGCTCCAATTAAAAACCCTCTTGCTTGCTGATCTCCAGCTGCCCAACATAAATCGCCAATACGTTGAAATCCAAACATGGAATAATAAATATAAAACGGAATCATAGGAAAATTATTATTACTATATGAAGTTGCAGCAGCTAACCAAGAAGATGCAGCACCTAATTCATTAATACCCTCTTGTAATATCTGTCCATTTTTATTTTCTTTATAATAAGCTAATTGATTTTTATCTTGAGGGGTATACTTTTGACCATCAACATTATAAATACCAATTTTTCTAAATAAACCTTCCATTCCAAATGTACGAGCTTCATCAGCAATAATAGGGACAATACGTTCTTTTAAAAATTTAAAGTCTAATAATATATTTAATATACGTACAAAAATCATTGTTGTAGAAATCTTACGATTCTGAGCTACCAATACTGAATTAAAGTTGTCTAAAGTTGGTAAATGTAATGTTTCTGTAAAGTTAGATCTTCTAGTAGGAATATAACCGCCTAGTGTTTTTCTCCTATCATGCAAATAATTATATTCTATAGAATTTTTATTAAAAGTTACATATGGAAGATCAGGAATATTTTCTTCTAAAATAGGTAAATTAAATCGTTGACAAAAATATTTTAAATCACAAATATTCATTTTTTTAATTTGATGTGCAACATTTTTTCCTTCTGCTAAACGACCCATTCCATACCCTTTTATTGTATGAATTAAAATGACAACAGGTTTATTTTTTGATTTCTTAGCTTTATAAAAAGCAGAGAAAATTTTTTTGGGATCGTGTCCACCTCTATTTAATAACCAAATTTCTTCATCAGACATATCTTTTACTAATTCTAATGTTTCTGGGTATTTTCCAAAGAAATGTTTTCTAATATACGCACCATCTTTTGACTTAAATGTTTGATAATCACCATCTAAAGTTTCATTCATCAATTGCACTAATTTACCACTTACATCTTTTTTTAATAAGATATCCCATCGATCACCCCAAATTACTTTGATAATTTTCCATCCAGCACCATAAAATAAACTTTCTAATTCATTGATAATTTTACCATTACCAATTACAGGACCATCTAAACGTTGTAAATTACAATTTATTACATAAATTAAATTATTTAATTTTTCTCTAGCAGCAACAGTAATTGCACCTTTAGATTCTGGTTCATCCATTTCTCCATCACCTAAAAAAGCATATACTGTTCTATTTTGTGTATTTTTTAAGTTTCTATTCTCTAAATATTTTAAAAATTTTGCTTGATAAATAGAATTGATTGGACTTAGTCCCATAGAAACAGTAGGAAATTGCCAAAATTCAGGCATTAATTTTGGATGCGGATATGAAGATAATCCATCACCTAATACTTCTTGTCTAAAATTATTAATTTGACTTTCGCTTAATCTTCCTTCTAAAAAAGCACGTGCATAAATACCTGGCGCAATATGTCCCTGGAAATATATTAAATCGCCATCACAATTTTTATTTACAGCACGAAAAAAATGATTAAAACAAACTTCGTAAATTGTTGCAGATGATTGAAATGATGATAAATGCCCTCCAAGTTCTAAATTTTTATTAGAAGCACGTAACACCATAACAATTGCATTCCACCGTATAAATGAACGAATTCTTTTTTCTATATCTAAATTACCTGGATATTTTTTTTCTTGATTAACAGGTATAGTATTAATATAATCAGTAACAAAATCATGCATTGTATCAGATACTCTATATTTCTTGAATTTTGTTATTAATTTTTTTATTATAAATTTCGCGCGATGTATTCCATCTTTTAAAATAATTGACTCAATAGAATCCGTCCATTCAATAGTTTCAATAGGATCAATATCATACTGAGAATCATTTGACATGCTGAATATTCCTTTATTTATTTACAATGACTGTTTTATTTAATATACTAGTAATAATTTTAAATAATAAAAAAACTGAACAATTTATTGAATATATAACATATAACGTATATATATATCAAACATATTACACCTAATATTAAAACAATGTACCATCATTAAAAATTGTATTTTCCTGCTCTAGTACCCTAATAAATGTCGTTCTTTTATTTAATTCTTTAATTTCCCTAGCACCAACATAAGTACAAGATGATCTTAAACCACCTAATATATCAAGTACTGTATTTTTCACTGGACCTTTCAATAATAATTTTACTAATTTACCTTCATCTGTTTTATAACCAGCAACTTTCCCCATATGCAATTTCATAGCGTTTTTAGAACTCATTCCATAAAATAACATAAATTTGTCATTATTCTCTGTAATAATTTTACCTTCACATTCATTATGTCCAGCAAATATACCACCTAACATTACAAAATCAGCGCCTGCTCCAAATGCTTTAGCGATATCACCAGAATTAATACAACCTCCATCACTAATAATATGTCCTTGTAAACCATGAGCAGCATCTGCACATTCAATAATAGCAGATAATTGAGGATAACCAACTCCCGTTTTAGTACGTGTGGTACAAACAGAACCTGGTCCAATACCAATCTTAACAATATCCGCACCAGAAAGTAATAAAGCTTCAACCATTTCTCCAGTTACTACATTACCAGCACAAATAATTTTATTTGGGAACTTAGTACGTATTTTTGTTACAAATTGAATTAAATTATCTGAGTACCCGTTTGCTATATCAATACAAATATATTTTAATAACGGTGATAACGATAATATCTTTTTTAATTTAGTATAATCAGCATCCGAAACACCAGTTGAAACCATAATATAATCAAAAAAATCATGCGGTACATGGGTAATAAAACTTCTCCATTCATTCACAGTATAATACTTATGTATAGCTGTTATAATATTGACAGCAGATAATTGTACAGCCATATTAAATGTACCTACAGTATCCATATTTGATGCAATAATTGGAATACCCGAACTAATCATATTAGAGTATTTAAAATGAATATTTCTCTTTAAATTAACTTCAGAACGACTTTTTAATGTTGATCTTTTTGGTGTAATTAAAACATCTTTAAAACCTAATTTAATACCTTCTTCAATACGCATAAATCTGTTCCAATAATATACTGTTGAAATTGTTTTATATAAATTATATTGATAATAATAAAAAAATAAAAAATTTTTAATCATACATTACTATATATAAAATATTTTTTTAATTATATTTGCACTAATTTCATATTTTAACGTATCTAACATTTTAGAAAATACAAAAAACGATTCTTTAATATATTCGTGTTTAGGATTTTTTTGAGCATAACCTCGTAAATGTATTCCATGACGTAAATATTCCATAAATGATAAATGTTCTTTCCAAAAAAAATCTACAGTATTTAACATAATATTTTTTTCCATGATTCGAATATTATTATACCCTGTAATTTTTTCTACCTTACGATAATGATGCTGTACTTTTCTATAAATTTTATGTAAAATACAAGTAGTAGAAATACTAGTATTATCTTTCAACCATCGTTCTATTGGAATAAATAAATTAAAATCATTTTTAAAAATCGACATCAAAATTTGAATATTCCATTTAATATTAGGAACATTATTAGAACAATGTAATTTTAAAATCCTATAAATGACATGCAAGAAATTCCTTAACACAATATATTTACTATTTTTAGTATTTAAAATATCATCTCGAATAAAATAAAAAATATTTCTATGTGTATTTAAAATGTCATCATATTCTAATAATTCTTTTCGAATTTCAAAATTATAATTTTCTACTCTTTTTTGAGCATACGTAATAGCGTTCATTATCCAATTATGTTCGATAGGTTTATCAGAGTGTGTATTAAATTTTAAAATAAAATTTTTCATACTGTTTGATATAAAAATACGTATTAAAGGATCTTCTAAAGATAAATAAAACCTTGATGAACCTGGTGCGCCTTGTCTTCCTGTCCTACCTATTAATTGATTATCAATTCTACGTGATTCATGACGCTCAGTTCCAATAACATGTAAACCACCTAATGAGATTACATGATTGTGTTCTTTTAACCATTCTTCTTGTTTATACTGATCATGTATATCCACTGGTATTTTTGGATTTATTTTAATTATACCTCCCAAGATAATATCTGTACCCCGGCCTGCCATATTTGTTGAGATTGTTACAGCACTTAATTTTCCTGCTTTAGAGATAATATCAGCCTCTTTTTTATAAGATTTAGCATTTAAGACATTATGTTTAATGCCTAACTTCGTTAATTGTTTAGAAATAATTTCAGATTTTTGTATTGAAGTTGTACCAACTAAAACAGGTTGATTTTTTACAACATAATATTGAATATCTTTTATAATCGCATGTATTTTATCCCGTTCAGTAATATATATTAAATCAGTCAAATCTTTACGAATCATTGGATAATTTGTAGGTATTGTAACTGTCTTTAAACCATAAATCATTTCTAATTCAAATGCTTCGGTCGATGCAGTTCCTGTCATACCTGAAAGTTTTTTATACATTTTAAAATAATTTTGCAACGTTATAGATGCTAAAGTATGGTTTGTATGTAATATATTTATATTTTCTTTTGCTTCTATTGCTTGATGTAAACCATCTGACCATCTTCGATCCGGCATCATTCTACCTGTATGTTCATCAATAATAATTACTTTTTTATCTTTTATAATATAATCTATATCACGAAAAAAAATAAAATGTGCCCGTAAAGCAGAAATAATATGCTGTATGAAAACAAAATTTTGACTTGAGTATAGTGATTGACTATTTTTAATAAAATTACAATTCGATAATAAAGATTCAACTTTTTGTAAACCAAGCTCAGTTAAAAAAACTTGTTTACTTTTTTCATCAATAAAAAAATGTCCTGTATATTTAGCAGGATCCACAGATTCTATTTTTTGAAGTATAAAATGAGGAACTAATTTATTAATTATATGATACATTTCGATATTTTCTTTAGACGGACCCGAAATAATTAACGGGGTACGTGCTTCATCAATCAAAATAGAATCAACTTCATCAATTAAAGCATAAAATAAACCGCGTTGTACTTTTTGATCACAGGAAAATACCATATTATCACGTAAATAATCAAAACAAAATTCATGATTTGTACCGTAAGTAATATCAGCAAGATATGCTTCTTGCTTGTTTTTAATTGACATATTAGATAACAGGAGACCAACCTTTAATCCTAAAAATTCAAACAAAGTTTTATTTTTTTTAGCATCACGTTGTGCTAAATATTCATTCATAGTAACTATATGTACACCATGACCGCTAAGAGCGTTTAAATAAGCAGATAAAGTTGCAGTTAACGTTTTGCCTTCTCCAGTACACATTTCAGCAATACAATTTTCATATAAAATAATTCCTCCAGCTAATTGCACATCAAAATGCCTCATATGAAACACTCTCTTGCTTGCTTCACGCACTGTTGCAAACGCTTCAGGTAATAAACTATCTAAAGATGTACCACATTTTATAGCATGTTTAAAAATTTGAGTTTTTTTTTTAATTGATGATCTGTTAAAGAACTAAAACGATTTTCCAAATGATTTATATTATCTATAATGTGTTTTATTTTTTTTAATTTCAAGTAATTTTTATTTCTAAATAAAAAATCTATAATTTTTGAAAACATAAAAGATTCCTAATGAAAATCCTGATATATGATAGTAATTTATAAAATATACATAAAAATTCAAGAATATAATTAATAATTTTTGATAAATCCTGGAAATTATATATTTCCAATAAAATATTATATTAAATATATATTAATATTATTCTAATATATAATATTATTCTTGATTATATGTAATTGGTAACTTAAAAAAATTTGGATACTTCACATTAAGTAAATATAACCCACTAGGATTAGCAGTAGGAGCACAAAAAAAACGATTTTTTTTCTTTAAAACAGACATTATCCAGGAAATATTCTGTTTCATTTTACCAATTTCTAGCAAACATCCAATAATATTCCTAGCCATATATTGTAGAAATGAATTTGCTTCAATATCAACAAAAATAAATTTATTCCATTTATACACATCCATCGAAATAATTTTTCTAAATGGCGTACGAGATTGGCATTTTTTTGATCGAAATGAACTAAAATCATATTCTCCAATAAGTAATTGACTAGCTTGATGCATAGCTTGTACATTTAATAAAATATGTTCAAAATGAACACGATTCTTTAATATAGCTGACCTAATCACATTATTATAAATAATATATCGATAAGCACGAGAAATTGCACTATACCTGGCATGAAATACATCAGAAACTTGTTTAATCCATTGTATAGAAATATTTTTAGGTAAATAACTATTAATACCTAAAATCCAAGATATATTTTTACGAATAGCATGTGTTTCAAAATGTATAACTTGACCAATACTATGAACATATGCATCCGTTCTACCCGAACAAAAAACCTCTATTTTATGATTTGCGATCATAGAAATTGCTTTTTCTACTTCAAATTGTACACTTAAAATACCTGCTTTTTGTATTTGCCATCCATGATAATTACTGCCATCATATTCTAATCCCGCTGCAAATTTTATTATTTGTAGATTTTTATTCATAATTACCTTATAATTTTTAAAATTAAAATATTAAATCTAACACTAATAACAATAATAACCTTTATACAAAAAATAAATATTTAACATTATTTACTATACTATATAAATAATTAACATATTCTATTATAATAATTTCCTATTAATGTATATAATGAATTTATAAATCATATATTTATTACAATAAGTAAATCTGAATATTATAAGAGCATTTTATTATTTTCATAATACACATGAATATCTTAATGTAAAAATGTTGTACTAAAATTATTATTATTATAATAGCAATATTATATATAATAAATAATCCATGATCAATGACATGAAGGTAAATACATTCCATGCGAGTACTTAAATTTGGCGGAACATCTTTATCAAATTCACAAAGATTCTTAGATGTATCAAAAATCATCAAAAAAAAATTTCAATATGAAGAAATTGCTGTTGTATTATCTGCACCTGCAAAGATAACTAATTATCTAGAAAAAATTAATAAAAATATAATATTAAAATATGACTCCAACATGCTATTTCAAAAGATAGAAACAATTTTATACAATCTAATTATCGGAATAAAAAAATACCACCAAGAGTTCCCTGATATAGAAATGATTGAATATATCAATCAGAAAATCAAAAAAATAAAACATAACATAAAAAATATTAATTTCACTCAAAACAACATAGAAAAATTTTTTGCAAAAATTATATCACAAGGCGAAATTTTTTCTATAAAAATTATGCAAAAAATATTTCATTCACAAAAATACCCTGTATTCATACTAAATCCAGTTAAATATATTATTGCAAATAATAACTATCTTAATGCGCATGTAAAAATATCAGAATCAAAAATTAAAATCCAAAATTTAGATATACCAAAAAAACATATAATTTTTATGCCAGGATTTATTGCTGGTAATAAAAAACAAGAATTAGTAACTTTAGGTCGAAATGGATCTGACTACTCCGCTGCTATATTATCTGTATGTTTAAATGCCAATGCATGTGAAATATGGACTGATGTAGATGGAATCTATACCGCAGATCCAAGAATTGTACCACAAGCAAAATTACTACATACAATCTCTTATCAAAACGCAATAGAATTATCACATTTTGGGGCAAAGGTATTACATCCAAAAACTATTCTCCCATTATCACAATATAATATAAAATGTATTATTAAAAATACATACTTTCCAGAACATAGTGGTACAATAATTAAAAAAAATGTAGAAACTAATACACAAGATATTCAAGGTATTACATATATTAACAATGTTATAATAATTATCATTCAAGTAAATGAATCAAATTATCTTAACCCAATTACAAGAAAAATATTTTCAATTTTTTTAAATCGTAAGGTTCGTATCTTATCAACAACAAATTCACTTTTAGAAAATAAAGTTTTTTTTTATATTATAGAAAAAAACATACAAAAAATAAAAACTATCTTACAACAAGCATTAAAACAAGAATTAGATGATTGCATATTAAATATTATTAATATTAATCAAAAATTAAAAATGTTAGCAATTATTAGTACTAATATACACAATAATATACACACTAAAAGAAAAATTTTTGATTCCTTAAAAAAAACTGATTTAAATATTATATCTGTTAATAATCATTTTTCTAAAAATGCCATCGTAGTTCTTACAGACAATAACAACATTATTGAAAATATAAATATTATCCATAATAATACTATCCATAGTATAAATACTATTGAAATATTTATAATAGGTGTTGGAGGAATAGGAACAGCTTTAATTACACAAATAAAAAACCAACAAAAAAAATTACTTAGTAAAAATATACAATTTAAAATATGTGGTATTACTAATTCGAAACACATGGTAATAAATTTCCATGGTATTAATTTAAAATATTGGAAACAAGAATTACAACAATATAATCAAAAATTTTGTATACAAAAATTAATTGAATATGCTACAAACATTCACTGCAGTAATCCTGTTATTGTGGATTGTACAGCTAGTCAAGATATTACTAAAAACTATTGTAATATTTTAAAAAATAAAATTCATATTGTGACTCCAAACAAAAAAGCTAACACGAATAGTTGGCAAGAATATGAAAATATCAGAAATATTTCAATAAAATCTAATAAAAAATTTTTATATGAAACTAACGTGAGTGCCGGTTTACCAATTATTCAGACATTAAAAAATTTATTTTATTCTGGAGATGAATTAATTCAATTTAAAGGAATACTATCAGGATCATTATCATTTATTTTTGGAAAATTAGAAGAAGGATTATCAATTTCAGAAGCTACTATAATGGCTAAAAAACTCGGATTTACAGAACCAAACCCAAAAGACGATTTATCAGGCATGGATGTTGCTAGAAAATTACTAATTATAGCACGAGAAGCAGGATATCAGCTGGAACTAAAAGACATTAACATTATACCAATATTACCAAATACATTACTTCAATTAACAAATGAAGCCGATTTTATAAAAAAATTACCAGAATTAGATTCGTATTTTTTTGATAAAATTAAAAAATCTCAAGAAAATAAGAAAGTCTTAAGATTAATAGGAACAATTAAACAAAACGGATCATGTCAAGTCAAACTAACCGAAGTAGATAAAATGGATCCACTATATAATATAAAAGATGGTGAAAATGCACTAATAATATACAGCAAATATTATCAACCAATGCCTTTAATATTAAGAGGTTATGGTGCAGGAAATAATGTAACAGCTGCTGGAATTTTTTCTGATTTATTACAAATATTATCATAATAGTTAGGAATATCAATATGATAAAAATTTACGCGCCTGCTTCTATTGGTAATATCAATGTCGGTTTCGATGTATTAGGAGTAGCTATTTCACCTGAAAATAGAGAATTATTAGGTGATTGTGTGACAATTAAAGCAAATAATACCTTACATTTTCATAATACAGGAAAATTTGCATGCCAATTACCACAAAATATAGAACAAAATATAGTTTGGAAGTGTTGGAATCATTTCTGTAACATTATAGGAAAAAAAATACCTGTATCAATTACTTTAGAAAAAAATATGCCAATTGGATCTGGACTTGGATCCAGTGCTTGCTCAATTTCTGCTACTTTAGTTGCAATGAATCAATTTTGTAAACAACCATTAGATGAACGTAAATTACTATCTTTAATGGGTAAAATAGAAGGTGAAATATCTGGAGAACCACACTATGATAATGTTGCACCATGTTATTATGGTGGTTTACAATTAATAATCAATGAGAATAATTACATTAGTCAATCAATTCCAGTATTTAAAAACTGGATATGGATTGTTGCCTGGCCAGGTATTAAAATATCAACATCGTCTGCTCGATCAATTTTACCCTCACAATATAATCAAAAAACTTGTATTGAACACAGTCGACTATTATCTGGTTTTATACATGCATCGCATACTCAACAAGAAAATTTAGCAATCCAATTAATGAGAGATATTATTGCAGAACCATATCGTATACAACTAATTCCAAATTTTTTAGAAATAAAAAAAAAAATATTAACACTTGGTGCAATTAATTTTGGTATCTCTGGCTCGGGACCAACAATTTTTGCAATTTGTAATGATAATATATCCGCTCAAAAAATATCAAAATGGTTAAAACATCATTATTTAAAAAATAAAACTGGTTTTGTACATATTTGTAAATTAGACACACAAGGCACGAGAAATATAGGAGATTAAAGTTTTATGAAATTATATAATTTAAAAAACTACTGTGAACAAGTCAACTTTCTACAAGCGGTAAAAATGGGATTAGGAAAAAATCAAGGATTATTTTTTCCAGTTGACCTGCCGATTATACCAAAAAAACAATTAAAACAAATCATAGAGATGGATTTTTTATCTCGTAGTGTAAAAATATTATCTATGTTAATTGGTTCAGAAATATCAATTTCTGATTTAGAAAAATATGTACGTCAAGCATTTTCTTTTCCAGGTCCGAATATTGTTCCAGTTACAAAAAATATATCATGTTGTGAGTTATTTCATGGACCGACATTAGCCTTTAAAGATTTTGGAGCACGATTCATGGCTCAAATAATCTCACATCTAAATATAGAAAATAATATTATTACTATACTAACTGCAACTTCTGGAGATACTGGAGCAGCTGTAGCACGTGCATTTTATGAATATAAAAATGTCCGTGTCGTTATTTTATATCCTAAGGGTAAAATTAGTACACTGCAAGAAGCCTTATTTTGCACATTAGGAAAAAATATTACCACTATTGCAATAGATGGTAGTTTTGATGAATGCCAAGCACTAGTAAAACAAGCGTTTAATGATCATCAATTACGACACGACACTGGTCTTAATTCTGCTAATTCAATTAATATTAGTAGATTATTAGCACAAATCTGTTATTTTTTTGAAGCATATGCTTTAATTTCAAAAGAACAGAGAAAAAAATTAGTTATTGCTGTACCTTGTGGAAATTTTGGAAATTTAACAGCTGGTTTATTAGCTAAATCCATGGGTTTACCTATTCAATCTTTTATTGCGGCTACTAATGCTAATGATACAGTACCAAGATTTTTAAAAACAGGAAAATGGAAGCCGTATGATTGTATTTCTACAATTTCTAATGCAATGGATATTAGTCGACCAAATAATTGGCCACGTGTTGAAGAACTTTTTTCAAGAAAAAAATGGAAATTAACAACATTAGGATTTGGTAGTGTATCCGATGCAATTACTGAACAAACTTTATTAAAATTACAAAATATAGGATATACATCTGAACCACATGCAGCAGTTGCGTATCAATTATTACAAAACCAACTAAAAGAAGACGAATTTGGATTATTTTTGGGCACAGCACATCCGTCAAAATTTAAAAATGTTATTGATAACATATTAAACATTAACATCCCTTTACCAGAAACATTAAAAGCACCATCAGAATTACCAATATTATCGCATTATATGAAACCAAATTTTAAGAAATTAAAACATTTCTTAACATCAGAATAAGAATATACGTTTAGAGAAGAATGTTTCATTTCTTCTCTAAGCAAGATTATATTTTAAACAAAAACTGTATAATATCTCCATCTTTTATAATATAATTTTTACCTTCTAATCTTATTTTACCAGATTCACGCATTTTATTATTATTTTTTAATTGAATAAAATCCATATAACTAATGACTTTTGCACGAATAAAACCTTTTTCAAAATCTGTATGTATTTTTCTAGCAGCTTGGATACTATTTGCTCCAATATTTATTGTCCATGCGCGTACTTCTTTTTTTCCAACGGTAAAAAAAGTCTGTAACCCTAATTGCTTATATCCTGTTTGAATAATATGATTGATTTTAGACTGTTTATTTTCATGCAGATGTAAATTATTATCAAAATTTCTTAATTGTAAATATGTATTTTTTGATTCCTTAAAAATTTGTACTGTAATACAAATGCTATTATTTAAAGAAATAAAATTTAATAATTTAGATAAAGAAACATTTTGACTTATATTATCAGAAACATTAGCAATATATATCATTGGCTTTAATGTAATAAAATTTAAATCACGCACTATACTAATTTCTTCATCACTAAATAATGACTTATTTAAAAAATTATTATTATTCAAGCAAAATAAACATTTCTCTAATATTTTTAATCTACCATGATCAATAATATTTTTTTTTTTTAATTTTAATATTTCTACTTGACATAATTGTAAATCTGATAAAATTAGTTCCATATTAATAATTTCAACATCATGTATCGGATTAATTGTATCATGCATATGCACGATATTATTATCATTAAAACACCGTACTACATGAATTAATAAATCCACACGATGTATATTATTTAAAAACTGATTACCTAATCCACACCCTTGAGATGCACCTTTGACCAATCCTGCGATATCTACAAATTCCATAAATGTAGTAACAATACGATTCGGATTTACAATATTTGCAATTTCATTTAAACGATCATCAAAAACTGGAGCTAAACCAATATTAGGTGTAATTGTACAAAAAGGAAAATTTTTTGCTGGAATTTTAGAATTTGTTAAAATATTAAATAATGTTGATTTGCCTACATTCGGCAAACCAATAATACCACACTTAAAACCCATACTATGCTCCAAAATTAATTATTCATACTATAAAATAAAATTATATTTTAATAAAATACGATCTATATTTATTAAAAAATACAATTGATTAATAATAATATATATGATCTGTAATAAATTGTATTTTTGATATTTAAAATGAAATATTATAAAAACTGATATAATGTTTAATAAATATATAGAAAATTTATACTAAAACATATCTTGAAAAATTTTTATTATATGTGATCAAACGGTAAATCTAATTACTAGTATGAGTTAATATTTTATAATTTTATACATATTATATAATATAACAAAAATATACATATTAAAATATCTGCAATATGAATACATACATCTGTTATAATAATATAAATATTATTGTTTAAAATTATTCCATATATCTATAAAATTTATTTTAAAAAATATCATTACAATAAAAATCTTTTTATATAGAAAATACTAATATTATTGCTGATCACGCAATCTCTGTACAGATACATTATACATTTACATATCATATTTATTTTTGTAATATGAGGATCAATTAATATTATTAATTAAGTAATATAATACAGTTTTAAATATGTATATTGAAATCTAATACTACAAGAAAAACATGTATAATCAAAATATATGACACTTAAATGTAACACTTTAAAAAATAGATTTAGAAATTTTTACCCTGTCGTAATAGATATCGAAACCACTGGTTTTAATTACAAAATTCATGCTTTACTAGAAATAGCTGTAATTACATTACACATGGATAAATATGGTTGGTTAAAAAAATCAAAAACCATACATTTTCATATTAAACCATTTTTAGGTTCTTTAATTGAAACATCATCATTTTTATTTAATAAAATTGATCCATTTAATCCATTAAGACAAGCTGTGCATGAAAAAGAAGCTTTGTTATGTATATTTGATATTGTGTATCAAGAAATGAAATCACACCAATGTCATAAAAGTATTATTGTTGCACATAATGCTAATTTTGATCATACTTTTTTAATGGAAGCAGTGAAAAGATGTAAAATAAAAAACAACCCTTTTCATCCATTTGTTACATTTGATACAGCCACACTCAGTGGCATGGCAATTGGGCAAACAGTATTAGCCAAATCATGTCAATCAGTTGGTTTATCGTTTGATAATAATCAAGCACATTCAGCTCTATATGATACTATACAAACTGCAAATTTATTTTGTACACTAATTAATAAATGGAAAAAATTAGGTGGTTGGCCTCCAAGACGGTAAATATCATTGCTTAATTAGATTAATGATAAATACATTAATCTAATTTTATTGATATATTATTTAACTTTTATACATTGTTGTAATATTTTTTTTAAATCTCCACTCTCGAATAATTTTACTATGATATCACAGCCACCAATTAATTCCCCTTGTACCCATAATTGAGGGAAAGTTGGCCAATTAGCATACTTTGGTAATGCAGTACGAATTTCTTCATTTTCTAAAATATTAACATATGCAAATTTTACATCACACAATGATAAAGCTTCCACAGCACGAGCAGAGTAGCCACAACTTGGTTTATCTGGTGTACCTTTCATATACAGTAAAATAGGATTCTCTTGAATTTGTTTTTTAATGTTTTTTACAATATGCATATTCACTCCTATATTTTATAAATACGTACGATAAAATAAAAATAATATTGTCATATATGAATATAATAAACTAAAAAATTACACATAATATTAAAAAAATATTTTACAAGTATTGTAATATAGTATATTATATATTATATGCATATATAATCGGGGCTGATTTTGGATTCGACAAAATTTTTAAATACTATTAGCGCATGCCGAGGATCGGTTGCCTCGTTAAAAACCGAAAATAAATAAATGCAGAAACCGAACAATACGCTTTAGCAGCTTAATAAACTTATAAAGCCCTTTTGTTATTCTTATTTATTCTTTTAAAAGAATAATATGTTTCAAAAAGGTAATTCAAAAGAAAAACATTATAAGATGTGCTCGTATCTTATATGATAAAATAAATAGAGATAGGTATTTACTAACATTGTCTTTTATGTGTTAATACTAAAAAATCAAAAGAATAAGCATGTAGTGCTATAGCTATAAATATTTTGGACGCGGGTTCAAATCCCGCCAGCTCCAAATGTATATAATATATACATCGAATATATATATCACGAATTATCCATATTAGATAGCATTGTAAAAAATTTATTTATATAATCCAAATGATAACATTTAAAAAAAATTTTTTGACCAATTCAGTTTTTTACGTAGTGCATTTAAATAATGATAATTCACAGGATGAATCAAATGAATAAAATATTTACTT
Organism: Buchnera aphidicola (Takecallis taiwana); assembly: GCF_039355125.1. NCBI lineage: Bacteria > Pseudomonadati > Pseudomonadota > Gammaproteobacteria > Enterobacterales > Erwiniaceae > Buchnera > Buchnera aphidicola. The sequence continues at coordinate 148,998 of NZ_CP134979.1, read as the reverse complement.
TTATAGATAAATATTGTTTTTTCTTGAATAACTGATAATTTCACTTGACCATCGCAAGTAATTTGTAATTTTTTGGATAAATTAAATACTTTTAACATAATAATATTATTATCATTAATTACAATAGGTCGTGCAGATAATGTATGTGGCAACATTGGAACAATAGTAATAACTTTTGATGATAATGATAAAATTGGTCCTCCTGCAGATAGCGCATATCCTGTAGATCCGGTAGGAGTAGCAATAATAATACCATCAGATCGCTGATAAAATGCAAATTTTTTATCAATATATAATTCAAATTCAATCATACAAGACATGTTTTTAGAATGCAAAATAATCTCATTAACAGCAACACTATTTTTTTTTATCTTATTATTTAATACATCGACCTCCAATAAAAATCGCTTTTCTATATGATATATTCCTGACAAAATCTTTGATAACATAAGTAGCATATTATTAGGATTTAAGTCAGTTAAAAAACCTAAATTACCACAATTTACACCAATAATTTTGATAGGATAATATGATAATTGTCTTAAAATACATAACATATTACCATCACCACCGATTACTATACCTAAATCACATTTTTCGCCAATCTGTATAAATGTAGCAATATTCGGATTATTTACATTTAAAAATTTTGAAATACTTTCTTCAATAACAACATGATAACCCCGTTGTATTAACCAATCATGTAAAATTTTATGAGTTAAAAAACACTTAAAATCGCGAGGATGTCCTAAAATAGCAATCCACCGAAATTGTATTTTCATTACTGATATATTCCTTAAATAAAATAATAACATTAACAATATATTATTAAATAAAATAAAAAAATTGTTATAATATAATAATAAATATAATATTAAAAAACTAGAATATATGAATAACAATACAGACGAAAATAACATTACAGATATATATCAATTACAACAAAAATTAGATAATCTTATTAAAGAAAAAAAAGAAATTACATTACGAGCACAAGCAAATATTGAAAATATTAATAAAAAATATGTACAAAAAATCCAACAAATTCAACAAGATAATTTAAATACTTTTAAAAATACACTGACTCAGATAATAAAAACACTATCCAAAATATTTAAAATAACTAAAATATCGTCGATCAACCAAAATGCTATTATCTCCGGTATAAAACTAATCCATAAATCTTTATCTAATACTCTAAAAAAAATTCAATAAAATTTATATTCAGAAGAGGATCTCATATTAAAGATTTTACCAAAAAATAACATTTTTTTTTTGCTCAAATAAAATAGAATTTGTTTTAATAAAATGACGACAACCAAAAAAACTACGATATACGGCAAGCGGAGATGGATGTGACGCACATAAAACAATATGTTTATGACAATTAATAAAATCTTTTTTCTGTTGAGCATCGCGACCCCACAATAAAAAAATTACATTACTTAAAAAAGTACTAATATAAACAATAACTTGATTTGTGAATTGTTCCCAACCTAACTTAACATGCGACCTCGGTTTTCCGGATTCAACTGTTAAAATAGAATTTAATAGGAATACACCTTGCCGTGCCCACCTTAATAAACATCCATGAGAATAATAATCGTTTGGAAAATTAAAATTATTAGTAATTTCACGATAAATATTTTTTAAAGATGGAGGAATATTAAATCCAAATTTTACTGAAAATGCTAATCCGTGAGCTTGATTAATATTATAGTAAGGATCTTGTCCAATAATTACTACTTTAATTGATTGAAACGGTGTTAAATGAAAAGCAGAAAACACATCCTCTTTCGGAGGATAAATAATTTTACTAACTCGTTCCCGAGATACTTGTTGTAAAATTGTTAATATTTTTTTTTTTCTTTATAAAAAATATCATGCCAACTAAAATTTTTCATTGCATTAATAACCATATGAAATAAATAATCATAGTATACATAATATATGTATATTAATAAATACTATAATAAAATGCAAAATAACATTAAATACTATATTTAGAATATATAAGGTAATAATATGACTTTAGTTTCTCAACATGCACCAAATTTTGTTACTCAAGCTCTTATAAAAGATGGAACAATAGTAAACGATTTTAATTTTAAAAAATCCACAAAAAATAAATTAGTAGTTTTATTTTTTTGGCCTATGGATTTTACATTTGTTTGTCCAACAGAAATTGTTGCATTTAATGAATTATATATTGAGTTTAAAAAAAGAAATACCAAAATTATCGGCGTCTCAAGAGACTCAGTATTTGTACATCAAGCATGGCAAAACATAGATATTAAACAAGGCGGTATTGGTAGATTAAAATATACATTAGTTTCAGATATAAAAGGCGAAATCCAAGATGCATATGGAGTTGCACATCCTGAATTAGGAATTGCATTAAGAGCATCTTTTTTAATTGATAAATATGGGATTATCAAACATCAGACAGTAAATGACTTGCCATTAGGACGTAATATAAAAGATATGCTAAGAATAATAGATGCCGTTACATATCATGAACAATATGGTGAAGTTTGTCCAGCAAATTGGATAAAAGGCGAAAAAACTATGCATCCATCAAAATCAGGGCTTATAAAATATTACCAAAAATAGTAAATACATAGAACCAGCATAAATATTACTGCTGGTTTTTTAAAACATATAATATATAAAAAAATAAATATAATTATGTTATTATTAATTAATATTCCTCATCAAAATCATGCACATCATCTAAATCATCTGTATCAAAGTGTTCATTTTGTGTATCATCGATTTGAAAAAAATTATTAATTGGTTGATCAATATGATCGTTACTAACATCAATATGATGTGCATCATCTGAAGTATGATCATTATTATCATGATGATGTAAAAAATTTGTTAACATATTACCTGCAACCATACCACCAGCTACACCAATAGCAGTTTGAATAGCAGTACCTAAAAAACTTGATATACCTTTTGAATGACTTCCAGCAACCTGATTCGTATTATTACATTCATGATATTCAGCAATATGTGGTTTCACTGTTTTAGAGTGTACATGTTGATTATTGCTATGTGATATACTACTATCTGCAGAGGTATCAAAAACTTTTTGTTTAACATGATTAGATAAAAAACTCATATTGTTTGTAGTATATTGACTAATACGATCTTGTAATATTTTTACTTTATCATTTAATTCTTGTATTAAGATATCTTGCACTAAGAGTGTTTGTACCATATAATAAACAGCGTCATTTTTGTTTTTTGATAAATTATAGATTAATTTTTCTGCTTCATAGTCTTTATTAGGTGTTTGTAATGATATATGGTTAATTTTTTTAAATAAATCAATTATTAATTTTTTTTCAGTTTCTTTCATATAAATTCCAATTATTATAGGGATGTACACTATTATAAAAAAATAAGATCATTATTTTTTTAATATTCGTTGTATTATTCTAATAATATATAATTTTATATTAAATAAAGTTATATTACTGACGAGAAATAAAAATATGCATATATTGTACAAAAATATTCAAAAAGTAGATATTGAAACAGAGTTAAAATCTTCTTACTTAGATTATGCTATGTCAGTAATTGTAGGACGTGCATTACCTGATGTAAGAGATGGATTAAAACCTGTGCATCGCAGAATTTTATTTGCAATGAAAATTTTAGGTAACGACTGGAATAAACCATATAAAAAATCCGCTAGAGTTGTAGGTGATGTCATTGGAAAATATCACCCTCATGGCGATTTAGCAGTATATGAAGCCATTGTAAGAATGGCACAAACATTTTCATTAAGATATGTTTTAATTGAAGGACAAGGTAATTTTGGATCAATAGATGGTGATTCTGCAGCTGCTATGCGTTATACAGAAATTAGAATGTCAAAAATAGCACATGAATTACTAGATGATTTAGAAAAAGATACAGTAGAATTTCTTCCAAATTATGATGAAACAGAAAAAATACCTGAAATTTTACCAACAAAAATACCAAATTTATTAATTAATGGTTCCTCAGGTATTGCAGTAGGCATGGCAACAAATATTCCACCACATAATCTCAATGAAGTAATTAATGCATGCCTTGCATACATCAATAATGAAAATATTTCATTAAAAGAACTAATGAGTTATATACCAGGTCCAGATTTTCCAACATATGGTATTATTAGTGGTTATCAAGGTATAGAAAATGCATATCGAACCGGGAAAGGAAAAATTTATATTCGTGCACGCCATAAAATAGAACAGAATATTCATAAAAAACGCGAATCAATAATAATATACGAATTACCATATCAAGTCAATAAATCTATATTAATGACAAAAATAGCAGAATTAGTGAAAGAAAAAAAAATAGAAGGTATTCATGCGTTACGTGATGAATCAGACAAAGATGGAATGAGAATTGTTATTGAAATTAAAAAGGATACTATTAAAGAAATATTACTAAATCAATTATACATGTTAACACAAATGCAGATATCTTTTGGTATTAATATGGTTGCATTATACGACGGGCAACCCAAAGTAATGTCTTTAAAAAATATTTTAAAATGTTTTTTATTACATAGAGAAAATATTATTACACGAAGAAGTATCTTTGAGCTAAAAAAAGCACAAAAAAAAATACACATTTTACAAGGACTAACAATTGCTATAAACAACATTAATGAAATTATTGAAATTATTAAACAATCTAATCAACCAAAATTAGCAAGAGAAGCATTATTAATTAAAAAATGGCCAATCAATGTTCATTTACAGAAAATATTACATACGCAATCACATCAATCTACTATAAATACTACACCAAACTTAACAAACTATCAATTTAGTAAAAAACAAGTTCAATCTATTCTGGACTTAAGATTACAAAAATTAACAACTTTAGAACAAAATCGTATTATACAAGAACATGATCATTTATTAAAAAAAATAAAATCATTATCATGTATTTTAAATAATCATAATGATATGTTAGAACTTATTAAAGATGAATTAAAAATTATACAAAATAAATTTGGTGATAAAAGAAAAACAGAGATTATTGAACACAACACTGAAGTTGAAATAGAAGATATGATCAATAAAGAAGATGTAGTAGTAACCTTATCACATTCAGGATATGTTAAATATCAACCATTATCAGATTATGTTACGCAACATAGAGGCGGTAAAGGACGTTCTGCTGCAAAAACAAAAGAAAAAGATTGCATCGAAACCCTCCTGATTACCAATACACATGATACACTTTTATGTTTTTCAAATACAGGTACTTTATATAGAATTAAAGTATATCAATTACCCGAAGCCAGTAGACATGCTAGAGGAAGACCGATTATTAATTTAATACCATTAGGTAAAAAAGAACGTATTACTGCGATCCTAAATTTGAGTCAAGCAAAAAGTAATAAAAATGTTTTTATGTTAACAGCAAATGGTATTGTTAAAAAAACCGCGCTCAGTATGTTTAAAAAACCAAGATCTACTGGTATGGTGGCAATCCATCTGAAAGATAAAGATGAACTAATTGGTGCAGAAGTAACAAATGGTGTAAATAATATTATGCTGTTTAGTAAAAAAGGTAAAGTGGTTCACTTTTCAGAAAAAGAAGTACGTAAAATGGGCAGAACAGCATACGGTATTCGAGGAATAAACCTTGACAAAAACGATCAAGTAGTATCATTACTTGTTCCAAATGAAAATGGAACAATTCTAACAATGACTGAGCATGGATATGGAAAACGTACAAAAGTTGAAAATTTTCCTATTAAATCACGTGCAACGAAAGGTGTACGTTCTATTAAAATTACCAAAAAAAATGGTGTTGTAATTAGCGCAATACAAGTTGCTGAAAATGATCAAATTATGATGATTACTAATGCCGGGACATTAGTCCGTACGAATGTATCTGAAATTAGAATTTTAGGAAGAAATACACAAGGTGTTATTTTAATACGTACTTCACAAAATGAAAAAGTTGTAGCCTTGCAAAAAATTTCTAATAATAAACTTAATATATCTTATTGATATAATATGTTTGATATGTAATAAAATATTACTTATACCGTGTAAAAATAATCAGGTAATATATCATGGATAAAATTTCATTTGTCACTAAACGAAATGGTACAACAGAAAAGATCAATTTTTATAAAATATATAAAATGTTAAAACGAGCAGCAAAAAAATTACAAAATATTTCAATAAAAAAAATTATAAAACATGCAAAGATACAATTCTATAATGCAATTCAAACTATGCATATTCATGATATTATTATTAAAATTACAGCAGATCTTATTTCTCAAGACATACCAGACTATCAATACATGGCCGCAAGGTTAACAATATTTCAATTACGTAAAAAAGCATTTGGAACATATCATCCACCCAGTTTATACAACCATGTACACAACATGGTGCAATTAAAAAAATATGATCCAATATTAATAAATCAATATTCTAAAGAAGAATATTATGAAATGAATACATTCATTAAACATGATCGTGATATGAATTTTGCCTACTCGGCAGTAAAACAACTAGAAGGAAAATACCTAATACAAGATCGTATTAGTGGAAAAATATATGAAAGTGCTCAATTTTTATATATTTTAATTGCTGCTTGTTTATTTATAAAATATCCAAAAGAAACAAAAATGCTATATATAAAAAATTTTTATGATGCTATTTCAAAATTTAAAATTTCTTTACCAACACCTATTATGTCTGGGGTACGCACACTAACACGACAATTTAGTTCATGTGTGTTAATTGAATGTGCAGATAATTTAAACTCTATTAATGCAACTGCCAGTGCTATTGTAAAATATATTTCACAAAAAGCAGGAATTGGTATTAATGTCGGACAAATACGTGCCATTGGCAGCCCAATTCGTGGGGGAGAGAATTTTCATACAGGATGTATACCATTTTATAAGTATTTTCAAACAGCTGTAAAATCATGTTCTCAAGGAGGTATTAGAGGTGGAGCGGCAACTTTATTTTATCCAATCTGGCATTTAGAAATTGAAAGTTTAATTGTTTTAAAAAATAATCGAGGTATTGAAGAAAATCGTGTTAGACATGTTGATTATTGTGTACAAATTAATAAAATTATGTATCAAAGACTAATTAATCAAAAATATATTACATTATTTAGCCCATCTGATGTTCCGAAATTATATGATTATTTTTTTTCTGATCAAATAAAATTTGAACAATTATACCAAAAATATGAAAATAATATTAATATACGAAATAAAAAAATTAAATCTGTTGATTTATTTACCCTAATTATGAAAGAACGTACATCTACAGGACGTATTTATATACAAAATGTTGATCATTGTAATACACATAGTGCTTTTAATCCAAAATATGCACCTATTAAGCAATCAAATTTATGCTTAGAAATTACCTTACCTACAAGTCCAATGCATGATTTACATGATCCAAACGCTGAAATTGCATTATGTATATTATCAGCATTTAATTTAGGAACGATTAAAAATTTAATTGAATTAAAAAAATTATCTGATTTATTAGTTAGAGCATTAGATGAAATTATTGATTATCAATTATATCCTGTTATTTCTGCACAGTATGGAGCTAAAAATAGACGTTCTATTGGTATTGGAGTAATAAATTTTGCATATTATTTAGCTAAAAATAATGTGCGATATTCAGATGGAAGTGCTAATAATTTAACTCATATAACATTCGAACATATACAATATTATTTATTACAAGCATCATATAAACTTTCCAAAGAAAAGGGACCATGCCCGTGGTTTAACCAAACAAATTATTCTAAAGGAATTTTACCAATAGATACTTATAAAAAACATATTGATTTAATTTGTGGACAGGCTTTACAATTAAATTGGAATAAACTAAGAGAAAAAATTAAAAAATATGGTTTACGTAACTCTACAGTTTCAGCAATTATGCCAACAGAAACATCATCACAAATTGCAAATGCTACTAACGGAGTGGAACCACCAAGGGGTTATATTACTATTAAAGCATCTAAAGATGGTATGTTAAAACAAGTGGTTCCAGAATATCCTAAATTAAAAACAAAATATGAACTTTTATGGGACATGCCAAATAATAAAGGGTATTTAAATTTAATTGGAATTATGCAGAAATTTGTGGATCAATCAATTTCTGCAAATACAAATTATGACCCGTTAAAATTTCCAAATAATAAAATACCAATTAAAATTTTATTACAAGACTTACTCATGGCATATAAATTAGGCTTGAAAACACTATATTACCAAAATACTCGTGATGATTTAAATCAAGATCAAGAGAAAAGTACAAATTATAATCATGAAAATTATTGTAGTAATGGAGCATGTATATTATAATAACAAATATTATAAAATTTCACATCATTCATCAGGTAAAAATATGTCATATACTACTTTCTCTAGAAAAAATAATAATCAATTAAAAGAACCAATGTTTTTTGGACAAACCGTTAATATTGCTCGCTATGATCAACAAAAATACCATATTTTCGAAAATTTAATCGAAAAACAATTATCTTTTTTTTGGAGACCTGAAGAAATTGACCTATCAAAAGATAGAATTGATTTTTTTACACTCCCCGAACATGAAAAACATATCTTTGTTAGTAATTTAAAATACCAAACTTTATTAGATTCCATTCAAGGAAGAAGTCCAAATATAGCTTTTTTACCTATTATTTCATTACCTGAATTAGAAACATGGGTAGAAACATGGTCATTTTCGGAAACTATTCACTCAAGATCATATACGCATATTATTCGTAATATTACAAATTGTCCATCAGATATTTTTAATAAAATTATTTCCGACCAAAATATTTATGAACGTGCTAAAAATATATCTTATTATTATGATACTTTAATAAATATGACAAATTATTGGAATTTATTTGGTGATGGTAATTATAAAAATAATAAAAATAAAGTCATAAAAATTAATTTAAAAACGCTCAAGAAAGCATTATATCTGTGTTTAATCAGTGTTAATGTTCTAGAAGCAATACGTTTTTATGTTAGTTTTGCTTGCGCTTTCGCTTTTGCTGAAAAGAAACTCATGGAAGGAAATGCTAAAATTATTAGATTAATAGCACGAGATGAAGCTTTACATTTAACAGGTACGCAACATATTATCAATATTTTAAAAAATCATGAAAATGATTCAGAAATGGTGCAAATTATCCAACAATGTGAAAAACAAGCTATTCATTTATTTAAAACATCAGCACAACAAGAAAAAAAATGGGCAGAATATTTATTTAATCACGGCTCTATGTTAGGATTAAACAAATATATTATGTTTCAATATATAGAATATATTACCAATATTAGAATGGAAGCAATTAATTTATCACCAATATTTACTAAAACTAAAAATCCAATTCCATGGATTAATAATTGGTTAAATTCAGATAATGTACAAGTTGCTCCTCAAGAAGTTGAGGCAAGTTCATATTTAACTAATCAAATCGATTGCGAAATTTCTAACGATGAATTTAAAAAATTTCAACTATAAAAAAAAAAACTATATTATTCAGGTTGATAATAGAAAATTATATATTAAGCCAGAAGAAAAAAAATTATCTTTACTAAAAATATTATTAATACACCGTATTAATATATTTTACCAATGTAATTCCGGGTATTGTGGTAGTTGTAATATAAAATTAATATACGGTACAATATACCAATTTCAAACAAGTATAGCATGTATACAACCAGGGTATATTCTTGCATGTGTATGCCAAATTCAAAGTAATATTAAAATACAAATTTAATGATATTAAAAACACTTTTTATATATAATATTATCAATTTCATTTTTTACACGTTTGTATTGCAGTCACAAGAATAGTATAAACAATATCATTTATAGTAGCCCCCCTTGAAAGATCATTAACTGGTTTTAACAAACCTTGTAAAATAGGACCTATAGACGATATATTTAAAGATTGTTGTACAGCTTTATAAGTAATATTACCTGAATTTAAATCAGGAAAAATCAAAATATTTGCTTGTCCAAGTAAACATGATTCCGGTAACTTAATATTTGAAATCGTAGTGTTAATTGCCGCATCATATTGAATAGGACCTTCAATTATTAAATCCGGATAAAGCATTTTCAATAAGTTAGTTGCGTCACGTACTTTATTAACAGTATCTCCTGAACCAGATGTTCCGGTAGAATAAGATAACATAGCTATTTTTGGCTTAATATCAAATAAAATGGCTAAATTCGCAGTATCTACAGCAATACTAACTAATTGTTTTACATCAGGGTTAATATTTACAGCACAATCGCTATAAAATAATATACTATGTTTTAATAACATAATAAACGAAGATGATACGATAGGATGATCATGATTAATATGATTTTTCATCCCAATTAATTGAATAGCAGTGCGTAAAACATGCGCGGTTGTGAACTGTATACCACAAACTATACCATCAACTATATTTTCACGTAACAATAATGCACCCAAAACCATATGATCTTGTACATATTGTTCTGATAGTTTCCATGTCATCCCTTTATGGGCTCGTAAAAAAAATAATTTTTCAATATAATTTTTATAAATCTTTTTAGGATCAATAATATTAATATTTTTAGTAATATCCCAACTGTTCTTATGTGCGATATGTTGTATTATTTGTGCATCTCCTAATAATGTACACTGTACAATACCTAAATTTGCTACAATACTTGCAGCATGTATTATACGTTCCTCCGTACCTTCTGGTAATAAAATATTACTATTACTATTTTTTGCTTTTTCTATTAAATATTTTTGAAATGAAATAGGTGAATTATAAATAATTTTTTGATTATTATTACATAATAAAGAACATATAAATTGTTTATGTATATAACGCGTAACATACAAAATTACTGTACTAATATAAACTTTATTGTTTATTGTAATCTGTCTGTGAAAGTTATTAATTGATAATATAACTTGATTGAGTGTTAATTTCGTACAAAAGAATAATGTTGTATGACTCAATTGTTTTTTTAGTATATTAAATATAAATACATCATCTTTACTGCAATCAGTAAATATCACAGAATGTAATTTATTGCATGACAATATTACATGTAATGATTGATAATGTTTAATAAATTTATAAAATGAAATTAATAATGTAGAATTAAACAGATGATTTATAATTTTGAAAAAATCTTGATTATATAAAACAAATCCATTAATTTTATGTACTGCATATTTTTTTATTCTATTTTCTGTGTTTATTAATTGTAATATTTTATATATCGAAAAAGATATTAGTTTTTTATTCCATGGAATATTTATTACAGGTATTGATTTCAAATTAGGATGTATATAATTACCAAGTAAGTCGAATGAGAAAAAAACATCATGATAATTTTTTATAGCTATGTTGTAAAAATTATTTATTATACCAATAATTCTATTTTTAGTAAAATATTTTTCTTTATAAGAAAAAAAATTTTTACAAAAATTATTATGACCGGAATTATAGAAAATTAAATCCGCTCCTGTATGATATAAAAATTTTAAATTTAAATCATGAATATAAGATTGATCATGTAAATTTTTCTTACCTTCAATAAAAATAATATCAAATTTATTTTTATATGAATAATATAAATCTAAATTGTCTTGTATTAATCGATCTAAATGCTCGTTTTTTAAAAGACAAGTTTTATTTATATGAACAACAGGTTTAATGCTAGGAATAAAAAAATCCCTATTTACAATATACGCCGTATCATCAATACTATGTATAGTATCAGGAAATGGTTTAAAAAAAATTACACGTAATTTTTTCTCGTATATTAACTTTAATAAGCTTACACTTATTGTTGTAAGACCCACACTATTTCCAATAGGTACTAACATAATAGTACGTGTCATAACCATCTCAAATAAAGTTATTAATATTATTATTTTCATCATGCTTACTATGTAAAAATAGTAAAATTATAAAAATAACTGCATTGTTTCTTGAGCAATCACAAGTTCTTCATTAGTTGGTATTACTATAATGGGAGTCGTATTTTCCTTATTAATAAAACGTGATTTTTTATTATCAAGGTTATAATTTAAATTATTATCTATTTTAAAACCTAGAAATTCTAATTTTGATAATGTTAATGCACGCATTAAAGCTGAATTTTCACCAATACCTCCTGTAAATACAATAGCATCTAATTTACCATATAAGGCAGCAGTATACGCACTAATATATTTCGATAATCTATAACAAAATACATTCATCGTTCTATATGCCTGTAAACTAGAATAGTATTTCTGTTCAACATATCTAAAATCGCTAGTTAAACCTTGCATTAAACCAAAAATACCAGACTCATTCGTTAAAATATTTTGTATATCAGCTATACTTTTTCCTAAAACATCATGCATAAAAAATACTACAGAAGGATCTATATCGCCACTTCTTGTTCCCATCACTAAACCTTCCAATGGCGTTAAACCCATTGATGTATCTATACAAACTCCATTACGAATAGCAGTGATTGATGCACCTCCTCCTAAATGACAAGTAATAATATTTAAATGATTAAAACTTATATTTAATAAACGAGATGCTTTTTTAGAAACATAAAAATGACTAATACCATGTGCACCATACCGTCGAATATGATATTTTTTATACAATTTATATGGTATAGCATATAAATAAGCACACTCAGGCATAAAATGATAAAATGAAGTGTCTAAAACTGCAACATTTTTTTCTTTTAAATCTGGAAAATATTGCATAGAAGCTTGTATACCCAATATATTCATTGGATTATGTAACGGAGCAAACACACTATTTTTCTGAATTTTTTGTATTATTGTATCATCAATAATTACTGATTGTATTAATTCATTACCCCCATGGACAACACGATGCCCAATATATTTAATTTTTGATACTAAATCATCATATTTAGTAAAAATTATCTCAATAATACATTTTAATGCTTGATGATGAGTAATATTATTACCAAGTATTTTTATTTGTGTATTATTATTTATACACCAGGTTACATATGCTTCCGATAAATATAATCGCTCTACTATACCAAACAAATATTTTTTATAATTTATTGGGTCTAAAATAGAAAATTTTATAGATGAACTACCACAATTAAATACCAACACTAAATCATTTAGCATGTATTTTTACCTAACAATATTTAATAAAAAGTATATATTAATAAGACTAAAATTTTTAATGTAAATAATATAATTATATTTATATACTAAGTAATATAATTAATATATTTTTTGACCAACTGTAATTCTAGGATAACCTAAATAATCCCGATATGTTTTAATATTATTAAAATTATTTTTTTTAAATAACTGATATACTATTTGATTTTGTTTATAACTATGTTCGATTAATAACCAACCATTAAGAAATAAATATTTTTTTGAATGACTAATAATGTACTTAATTTCTGAAAGACCATATTGTTTAGCAAACAAAGCAACATATGGTTCAAAAAATAACTCTTTTGATAAATACAATATTTCATCATTACTCAAATATGGCGGATTACTTACTATCAAATTAAATTTTTTATGTATACAAGAAAACCAATTGCTATAAAAAAACTTAATATTTTTAATGTTTAAATAATATGCATTATTTTTAGCAATCTGAATTGCGTCATATATACAATCAATTCCAATAATTTTACAATTTGTAAATTCAGTTGCTATAGCTAAAGCAATTGCACCACATCCTGTACCCAAATCTAAAACATCATCTTGTTGATGTAATCTATTTAAACTATGTTGCACTAAAATCTCTGTTTCTGGTCTAGGAATTAATGTATCTTTTGATACTAATAGTGATAATGACCAAAATTCTTTTTTATGAATTATATACGCAACAGGTTCACCATATAAACGCCTATTTAATAATTTTTTTAATAAAATTACTTGTTTAGTATTTAAAATAAAATTATCAAATACATTTATCCAGGTTCTTGATTTTTTAAGAATATAACTAATCAATAATTCAGTATCCAAACGAGGTGTTTGGAAATCAGATAATAGTATCGTACCGTATTTTATCCAAAAATTAATTTGCATATTAAATTATTTTACAATTTTTAATAAAAGTTTAGCATTATATTCTTGCATAATTGGTTCTATTAAAACATCTAAATTACCATTTAAAATATCATCTAGACAATATATACTAATATTAATGCGATGGTCAGTAACTCTATTTTTAGGAAAATTATATGTTCTATTACGATCGGAGCGATCTCCTGTACCTAATAAATTTTTCCGGATTAAAGAATCTTTTTTATTGCGTTTAGCAACCTCATGTGCATGAATTCTAGAGGTTAAAATAGCCAGTGCTTTTGATTTATTCTTATGTTGTGATCTTTCATCTTGACATTCTACTACAGTACCTGTTGGTAAATGCGTAATTCGAATTGCAGAATCAGTAGTATTAACATGTTGCCCACCTGCCCCTGAAGATCGAAATGTATCAATTTTTAAATCAGAAGGATTTACAACAATTTCCGGATCTGTTTTAACGACAGGAATAACAGCTACTGTACAAGTTGATGTATGAATTCTGCCCTGAGATTCTGTTTTAGGTACACGTTGAACACGATGTCCTCCAGACTCAAATTTTAATTTTTTACATGCACCTGTACCACTAATTTTTAAAATCACTTCTTTAAATCCCCCTTTTTCACTAATATGACTGCTAATAATTTCAGTAATCCAATTATTATATTCTGCATACCGACCGTACATTTTCAGTAAATCACCTGCAAACATTGCAGCTTCATCACCACCAGTAGCAGCTCTGATTTCAATAAAACAGCTTTTATATTTATCATCATCATCTGGCAAAAGCATATTTTCAATTTTTTTTTGTAAAAATATCTTATTAGAATTTAAAGACTTCAATTCATCTACTGCCATATTAGACATTTCAGCATCACTAAGTAATTTTGTAGTTAATTCAATGTCCTGATTATTTTTTTTCCATTTCAAAAAAACAGAAATCAAATTTGATAATCTCAAATATTCTTTTGTTAGTTTTTTAAAACGTGCCTGATTAGTTATAACCTCTTTACATATAATTAATTCTTCAATTTGTTTTAATTTAATATGTAATTGTTCTAATTTATTTATAATAGATTTTTTCAAAATTAGATTTATCCTTTTATTACATGCCGTATAGATACAATTTACAAAAATATTTTTAATCGTATTAATAAATATTAATTAAATAATTATAATACACTATAATAATATTATTATTTTATAATATTGAATATATTTTATATACTGTAAAAAATATTAATTAATGTATTCATATATATGAGATATTTTATGCTAAACATGAAAATATTTTCTGGTAATTCAGTCCCAATTCTGGCAAAATTAATTGCACATAAATTATATAGTCATCTTGGAGATGCAACAGTGAGCCGTTTTAGTGACGGGGAAATTAGTGTACAAATTAATGAAAATGTACGTGGCGATGATATTTTTATTATTCAATCCACGTGTTGTCCTACAAATGATAATATTATTGAATTGGCAGTTATTATAGATGCTTTACGAAGAGCATCTGCTGGACGTATTACTGCAGTAATTCCATATTTTGGATATGCAAGACAAGACCGTAGAGTGCGATCAACACGTGTACCAATCACAGCAAAAATAGTTGCAGATTTTTTGTCTAGTGTTGGTATTGACCGTATTCTAACTGTTGATTTACATGCAGAGCAAATCCAAGGTTTTTTCGATGTACCGGTAGACAACGTATTTGGTAGCTTTGTTTTATTGGAAGATATGCTAAGGTTAAATTTAAAAGAACCAATCATAGTTTCACCAGATATCGGAGGTGTAATTCGAGCACGCGCAATTGCAAAATTATTAAATGATACTGATATGGCTATTATTGATAAAAGAAGACCAAGAAAAAATGTTGCACAAGTCATGCATATTATTGGAGATGTTTCAAATCGAGATTGTATATTAGTAGATGATATGATTGATACCGGGGGCACATTATGTAAAGCTGCAAAAGCATTAAAACAACATGGAGCTAATAAAGTTTTTGCATATGCAACACATCCGGTATTTTCTGGAGATATTCTCCAAAATATACAAAAAACATACATCGATGAAATTATTGTTTGTGATACAATTCCATTATCATTAGAAATACAAAAACATAATAAAGTTCGAACATTAACTTTATCTACCATGTTAGCAGAAGCCATACGTCGAATTAGTAACGAAGAATCAATTTCTGCTATGTTTGAATATAAAAAATATACAACTTTTAATTTAAAAAAATAAAAATATTTTATTCATTTTAATCATATAAATTACTTATTGCTGTTATCGCTTCCGAAACAGCAAAAAACGATCCAAATACTAGAATTATATCTTGTTTTTTTACTGTTCGTATTAAATGATATATTACATGTTTTATACTGAAACTAAAGATAGAATTTTTAGGTAAACAACATTTAATTGAATCTAATGTAGCAGTACGATCAGTTTGTAAAACTGTATAATACCAAAAATCAATAACATTGATTAAATTTACAGTAGTATTTTTAATATCTTTATCAGATAAAATTCCAAAAACACCATAAATTTTAACATTACGATCTGTAAATAAAGATTGCAATTTTTTATTTAAATAACGTGTTGCATGTGCATTATGTGCAACATCAACTATAATTCTTGGATTTGTATAAATTGTATGAAATCGTCCTGGTAAAAATACTTGCTTTAAAGAATAAACAAGAATTTTTCTGCTAACATCAAGCTTTATAGCACGTAAAGCTGCTATTGCAATTGCACTACTAGGTAGTGATACTGCCGGTATAGGTAAATTAATAAACATACCTCGTTGATCATAAAAATTCCAATAATGTTTCGATTCCACCCAATACCATTCATATTGTACGCGATATAAAAAAACTTTAAAAAAATTTGCCGCTTGATATACAGAGTAGGGAATATTATTATCTCCAATAATAGCAATAATATTTTTACGAAAAATGCCAGATTTTTCATATCCTATATTATTTCTTGATTTTCCTAGATAATGTGTATGTTCTAAACCAATATTAGTAATAATTGCTATATTAGGATCAATAATATTAGTTGCATCTAATCTACCACCTAAACCAACTTCCAAAATTATAATATCTAAATTATAACTCTGAAATATCAATAATGCAGAAAGAGTAATAAATTCAAAATAAGATAATTTAATATTTTTAGACATTAAGACTATTCTTTGCAATACCGTGATATGTATCATCGGATCATGAATATATTGCCCATTCACTCGTATTCTTTCATAATAATATAATAAATGTGGAGAAGAATATAATCCTACTGTATATCCTAAATTTAAAAAAATTTTTTCTAAAACAGCAGATGTACTACCTTTACCATTTGTACCAGATATCGTAATAATAAATGCCGACCATGTTAGTAAATTTAATTTTTTTGCGATATACTTAATATTATCTATAGAATCGTTACAATCTTTTAAACAAATTAATTTGATATATTTCAACCATTTTAATAACAATATTTGTTTATCCGAAAAATTGTCTTTCATAAATACAACACTGATATTTAGTATATTAATTGTATTATGTAATTAATATCTTATAATAGAGATATATTATCATGTATTATATAAAATATATAAATGTATAAAATATTTTTAACATTATAAGATAAAAATTACAAAAACTTTATTATATTACAATAATAAAAATTAATTATTATATACATTAAAGTAATCATATTTTATAAAATATATAAACGATGCAACAAAATTAATTATTTAATCTTAATATATTCATAATAAGTTGAGGACAAATTCCCAAAATAACAATTAATATACTAATAAAAATAATCACAATTTCAATTCTTGTATAAGGTGTTCTATTTTGAATCGATATCATATTCCGTGTATTATATAAACATAATATAATTTTTAAATAATAATATATCCCAAAACCAGAACTAATTGCGACAGATAATAATAAAAACCAAAATTTATTTTGTATCATAATAGATAAAATTAAAAATTTTGTAATAAAACCATATGTAAAAGGCATACCTAAAAAAGAAAACATAATGATAATAATTGCAATACATAAAATAGGCTTTCCTTTTAATAAAGTATTATATACCGATAAAGACTGTAAATCAAAATTTACATTTTTATTACGTAATATCAATATACTTAAAACACTAAATATACCAATACTACTCATTGTATAATTAATTAAATATATTATTGCAATATTATTCGAAATATAATAATCCTGAATGACTAATAAAGTCGTTAATATGTAACCAATATGCACAATAGAAGAATATCCAAAAAATGTTTTAATATTATTTTGAAAAGCCGCCATAATACTACCACAAATAATAGATAATATTGCCAATAATTCTATAAATAAATATAATTTCTGACACTGTATATACGGAAAATATACAAATAACTTAATTAATATTGAAAAAACTGCTACTTTAACCACTGTAACGGAATAAATTAATAATACCGGAGAGGCATAATTATAAACATCAGTAATCCAAAAATGTAATGGAAATAATGATAATTTAAAAAATACAGAAGTTAAAAAAAACACTACACCAAATAACAAAATTTTATTAATAAATATATTATTAATTAAAAATGCAATTTTAATATAATTTAATTTTAAAGTACCACATATCAAGTATATTACTGTAATACCTAACAATGAAAAAGATGTTACAATACTAGATAATAAAACATATTTTAATATCACTGGTATAGATGTACTTCGCTTAAAAGAGTATGTTATTAAACCAAAAATTGGCAAAGAAAGTAATTCCATACCAATAAATATCGTAAAAATATGATTTGCTTCAATTAGAATAACAGCGCCAGTTATAGAAGATAAAAGTAATATATAAAACTCTTCTTTATGATTATAAAAATTTTCTAAAAAAATATAAACAATAGATATCATACATATACTAGAAAATATTACAATAAATATATATGCTAGAGAATAAAAATTAATATATAACAATGAAGTAATTGTAACTGGTACAATATAATATATATAAAATAATGATACTAACGTGCATAATAAACTACATAATGTGATACAAAATACAAAAACATGATTTCTTTTTAAGATCATCGAAAACATGATTATAAAAATACTAGACATTAAAATAAATAATGGCATTAATGCTATTATCTTAACATGAGGTATAAACATACAAATCATCGCTCTTATAAAAGTAAATAGTAACTTATTTTATGTGATAGACAACCGAATCACTTGTAAAATATTATTTGGATATATACCTAAAATCAATGTTATAAGCATAAAAAATAATATCATAAAAAACTCTAAAAAATCAATTTGTTTACATGTCATAGTAAAATTATTTTTTAAAGGACCGTAAAATATTTTATGAGTTATATACAATGAATATATTACAGAAAATAATAAACTAAAAACTAATATACATCCTAAATAAGGCGATTGAATAAAAATTCCAATTAATGCCATAATCTCACCAACAAAATTAATTGTTCCTGGCAAGTTTAAATTTGCAAATAAAAAAAATAAAAAAAAACCTGGTATCCACTTAATAGTAGCGTATAAACCGCCCAAATTAGTAATAATATTTGTATGAGTACGTCGATATAATTGACTTAATAAAATAAATAAAGCAGATGTTGTAAATGAACTAGCAATTATTTGAATAATTGCTCCATAATATGAAAATATATTATTACAATATATAGTAATTAAGATAAAACCCATATGTGATATAGAACTATAAGCAATAATTTTTTTTAAATTTAGTTCACAAAATGCCATCCACGCACCATAAAAAATAGTTATTATACCTAAAAAGAAAACTATTAAATGTAAATTATGAGAAGTATGTTGAAATAAATGCATATTAAAACGTAGCAACCCATAAGCAGCAACTTTAATCAACATACCAAGTACATCAAAAGAACCATCTATACAAGATTGACTATGACAATTCACAAACCATCCATGAAACGGAACAATAGGCATCTTCACCGCAAAAGCAATAAAGAAACCTAACATAATAATATATTCTAACGGTAAGGGTATAGAGTTATTTATAAAACAATTATAATCAAATGTCCAAATTGCAGTTTGGTAATAATAATTAAAAGATAATAATAAAATTGAAAATAACATGACTATACTGGATACTTGCGTGTAAATTAAAAACTTATTTGCAGTATAGATTTTTTGTTTTTCGGTATATTGTGGATTCCCCCAAAAAATTATTAAAAAATACATTGGAAGTACCATAATCTCCCAAAAACAAAAAAACAAAAATAAATCAATAGATAACAAGACACCCATAATACCAAATACCATAAATAATAAATTAAAATAAAATAAACCTTCATTATTTTTGATTTGGTAAAATGAACATAAAACTGCAATTAAACTTAAAACACTTGTTAAAGCAATCATTATAAATGATAAACCATCTAACGCTAAATGTAATTCTATACCTAATTGTGGTATCCATGGTATAATTAATTCATCATACCAATAAATATGATAACATCGTTCATGATGATAAAAATCTTTTAACCATATCAAAATAGATAATAACACTATACACATTACTGCTAATATAGCAAAAAATCTAGCAAATTTATAACCCTGACGTCCAAAAAACCAACAACATACACTACCTACAAAAGGCACAATAAGAAAAAGACTTAGCATATATTACAATTCCTGTAAGTAATACAAAAAAATTATATATTTAATAAACTACATAATAGCTCATTAAAATAACATAATTAATAACATTACAAAAACCATATAATACAGTATTATTATAGTAAAAAAATTAAATGAATTATTAATAGTATATAAAAGTAAAAAATTAATTTTTTTAATACACCATAAAATATAATTATTGAATATATTAAATGGTTTTTTTGATAAAAAATATGCTATTTTTAAATATAAATTAGTAAATAATAAATTATAAATATAATAAAAACCAAAATTAGTATTGTTAATACTACATAATGTAGAATTTAATACCTTAAATATGAATATTTTAGATATTAAATTTGTATTCACAATATATAAGTAGTATGCCAAAATAATACTTATCATAACAAATAAACTAGATAACAATTCTAAATATATTTTATTATAACTATGCAATGTTATTATCTCCGGAAACATTCCCGATACATTAATAATAATATATTTCCCAAAATATGTAGACAAAAAAGCAAAAATACTTAACGGAAAATATTGTAAAACATTAAAAGATGAATTGATATTTTTATATTGAGATGTAGTATGAAATGTGAGAAAAATCAAACGAAAGATATATAAAGCTGTTAAAAATACTGATAATATTGCTATAATAAAAAATAAAATATTATGATAAGTATAAATACTAAATAATATTTCATCTTTACTATAAAAACCCAGTGTTAAAATTGGAAAACCTGATAAAGCAGCACCACCAATTAAAAAACAAAAATATAAAAAAGGAAATATTCTGTATAATTTATGACCCATTAAATAAATATTTTGTTCATTACTACATTTAATAATTAAAATACCAGCAGACAAAAACAATAATGCTTTAAAAATAGCATGTACAATTAAATGTGTAATAGCAGCACTCCAAGCACCTACACTTAAAGCAATAAACATATATCCAATTTGACTCATTGTAGAATATGCTAATATTCGTTTAATATTACATTCTACTAATGCGGACAAACTAGATAATAGTAATGTTAGACTTCCTATGACTCCAAGAATATATAGAACACATGGTGTTAATATAAATAAATTATGATTTCTTATAATTAAATAGATTCCAGCAGTTACCATAGTAGCAGCATGAATTAATGCTGAAACCGGTGTTGGTCCAACCATAGCTTCCGGTAACCATATATGTAACGGTATTTGTGCAGACTTACCAATCGCTCCCATTAATAAAAATAAATTAATACATATTAATAATGTATCTGATTGTATTACATGAATTTTTGTTAAAAACGCAAGTTCATAAAAATTTAAACTATTATAATGAATGTATAATAATATAATTGCTGCTATTAAAAATAAATCACCAATTTTAGTAAAAAGAAACGCTTTTATTGCAGAAAAATTCACATATAATTTAGAATAATAAAAATTTATTAATAAATATGAACATACACTAATCCCTTCCCACCCTATATACAATATAACAAAATTATTAGCTAAAACTAATATTAACATATTTACTATAAATAAACTAATTAACTGAAAAAATAATATATTATGACTTTTATCATACATATACCATACAGAAAATATATATACTAAAAAAGCAACACACACAATCATACCTAAAAATACAAATGTTAAACTATCAATTAAATAACTAAAATCCACTTTAAAATCTTGGATATTCCATAATACCCATATCATATTTTCTATAATACAAACTTTACCATAAAAAAAAGTATATCCCGTAAAAATTACTGTTACCATTGATAACAATATAGCACTTACACTAATTATAGTATGTACTGTATATGAAAATAAATCTTTAAAAAAAAAAGAAAAAAACACACTTACAATAGGAAATAAAATTACTAAATCAATTGTATTCATTTAATAATCTCACTGAATTTATTAATATTTAAAGTACGTGTTTTTCTAAAATATTGTATTACTAATGTTAAACTAATACTTGCCTCAATAGCAGCCAGCGTAATAGATAAAATATACATTATTTGTCCATCCATATGATGCCAATAATTACTACTCACGATTAATAATAAAGAAATAGAATTTATAATAATTTCCAAACCAATAAAAATAGATAACAAATTATTATGTATAATAATCGAACTAAATCCTAAAATAAATAATAATATAGATAAAACTAAACAATTTAATAAAGAAACCATATGTTATATCCCAAGCATTATACATCTAAAATATTCTTATTTTGAATGTTTGAAATCAAAATTATGATAACAATAATTGATAATAATAAAATTGAAACAAACTCAACAATTAAAATATACGGTTCAAATAACATTTTACCTAAAACGTGCATATTACTAATAATTTTAAAAACATAGCTTCCATATAAACAAAAAAACATTTTATATAATCCAAAAATACAAAATATCATACAAAATATAAAAAAAACATAACTATACTTCGGATAATACAATTGGTTTTCTAATTCATCAACGTTTAATAACATTACAACAAACATAAATAAAACTAAAATTGCTCCAGCATAAATAATAATTTGTAATGATCCTATCAAATAATTACCTAATAAAAAAAATATAATAGAAGTAGTTAAAACCGAAACAAAAAAATATAACAATGAATACATTACATTTTTTTGAAAAATAGAAAAAACAGTAAATAATACAGTCAAAAATGACAAACAATAAAAAGCTAAATACATTTATTCTTCCTAAGGTAATAAATCTTTGATATTAATTGGTGTGGCATGTATATTATTTTTTTTACGTTTTGTAATAAAAACACCGGATTGTTGATAAAAATTATAATTATGATATTTTCCAGTACCAGAAATAGATAAATTTTTCTTATTATATACCAAATCCTGTCTATTAAAATCACTTAATTCAAAATCCGGCGTTAATTGAATTGCAGTTGTTGGACAAGCTTCTTCACATAAACCACAAAAAATACAACGAGAAAAATTAATTTTAAAAAATTTTGGAAACCAACGACCGGATTGATCCTGTGTTTTTTGTAAAGATATACAACTCACAGGACATACAACAGAACATAAGTTACATGCCACACAACGATTATTTCCATCGGGATCTTTTGTTAAAACAATACGACCACGGTATCTGGGAGCAAGATATATTGAATTCTCTGGGTATAATATAGTTTCACGGTCTTGAAATGCATGTTTTAATGTTATAAAAATACTGCGTAACTGTGTTATTATTCCGAAAATAATACTTTTAATATACATAAAAATATACCTAAAAATTAATGTAATAGTACAAAAAATGCAGTAAATATTAAATTTAATAATGTTATCGGTAAGCAAATTATCCAACCAAAATAAAGAATTTGATCATAACGTGGTCTCGGCAAAGCAGCGCGTAATAAAATAAAAAATACTATGCAAACTATATTTTTTAACAAAAACCATATGTATCCAGGTAGCCAAGGACCAAACCAACCCCCTAAAAACATGATAGTAATTATTGCAGAAGTCACCATCATGGATAAATACTGTCCAATAAAAAACATGCCAAATTTCATGCCAGAATATTCAATATGGTATCCATCAGCCAATTCTTGTTCAGATTCAGGTTGATCAAAGGGATGACGATGACATAAAGCTAAACCAGCAACTAAAAAAGTCATAAATCCAAAAAACTGAGGAATAATATTCCAAATATATTGTTGAGAGTTAACAATATCAATTAAATTAAAAGAATGAGCCTTAATAATTACACCCATTATAGATAAACCTAAAAATACCTCATAACTTAATGTTTGTGCTATTGCACGTATCGCTCCCAATAAAGCATATTTATTATTACTAGACCAACCAGCAAATAAAATTGAATATACCGATAAAGCAGACATAATTAAAAAAAATAAAATGCCTATATTTAAATCAATAATATAAGTATTATTATCCCATGGTATATCAACCATAACTAACAATAACGAAATAAACGCAATGATTGGAGCAACAACAAATAATAAGGATCTACTAAAAGTAGGAATCCAATCTTCTTTAAATAACATTTTTATCATATCAGCTATTAATTGTAACGATCCAAACCATCCTACTCGATTAGGACCATATCTGTTTTGAAATAACCCTAATAATCTACGTTCAATAAAACTCAGCATAGCACCAAAAAAAACTATGATTAATACAGTACAAAAGATATGCAAAAAGCAATAGATCATATATATGATATTTAAATGTATAATTCTCATAATATTTATGTTACACCTCTTATATTTTTTACTGTACAACCTAATAAAATACGGGGTATCTTTGGAAAACCTAAAGGTAAACCCAGTGTTTTTAATGGTATTTTCGAGGAAAATTTCATAGATAATTGAAAAACTTCTCCTAAACATTCAAATTGAATCATACCATCTACGCTTAACAAAAATTTATTTTTATATTTTTCATGTAATAAAGCATACACAATCGATAATTTATTTCTCACAATATCGGAATGTTGACTTAATTCTTCACTACCAAACAAAACGTAATACGGTATAATTGTCCAGACTTTACTATTATCATCTGTAATATTAATATTATGAAAAAAATATTCTTTTTTAATTATGTTATTATGAAACATTCGAATACCAGAACTATAATCATTTTTATCAAATATATATTTATTCCATGCTTGTATAGAATTCCATCCAGGAGACCAAACAAATGGTATATATTCAATCTCTGTATTTGGTTGTTGTTTACCCTCCATAGAAAATGAAAACATAGTATTCAGATCATCTTTTTGTGCTGGTTCATGAACATTAAATTCAGAAAATATTGCAGTTCTACTACTTAACCGATGAGGAGATCTTGCAATTTTTTGACCTAATATTTTATACTGTGCGTTTGGTGCAACATGTTTTATCACTTTCAGTATGGGAACATCATGAATATATTTCTCAATAACATCATCTAATGTAATATTAATATTATTTTTGTTATGAATTTTATAATATATTTTATATATCCATTCCCAAGCTTCTAAAATAGAAGTGTTCGTATCGTAAATTTTCGGCTTACAAGCATAAAAGAATCTTTGTGCTCTACCTTCATAATTAATAATGGTTCCGGAACTTTCAACAAAATTAGTAATTGGAAAAAACAAAGTACTTTTTTTAGTAAGAACAGTAGTTAAATGGTCAAAAACAAGTATATTTTTTACTTTTTTTATAATAAAATCAAGTTTTTTTTTTATACTATGGCGATATAAGTCATTTTCTAAAATTACTAAAGTATCAATTTTATTATCCACAATCTTTTTAAAAGCGGTTGTAATAGACATCCCCGATAACAAACCAACACCAATACTATTCGCAGAAGAGGTTAATAATATTAAACCAACATCTTTATTTACAGATTGTAAACTTTTTGAAAGATTGGTTGCTAATTTAATTAAATTGATGCTACCGGAATGTAAGCCAGAAATAATCAGGGGTTTTTTACAAGATATTAATGCATGATAAATACATGAAATGTATTCAGTCATCCCAGGTGCTGTATTTGTATATATACTAGATTTATTATTAATTTTATTTATAAGAGAATCTAACAATATTTCTTGATTTCGTATGGAATCATGATATTGTAGTGCTGAAATATCATCTAAATTCATTTCATGCGTATGTAAAATATAAATACATTTATTTTTATTAGTAATATTTAACATAGCGGTACTATGCCATTCAGGTATACTATGTTTAATATTATTATCTCGTTGATTTTTTTTATGTAATTGACGAATTGCTAAACTTAATCTTGGAGCATTTTGCGTGATATCTTCCCCTATAATAAAAACAAGATCATACTCTTCCACTTCTAACAAAGTTGGTGTGTATATACCACTGTTTTGTAAAATATCAATAATTAACTTTACACATTGATGATCATTTTCAATCATACCACTAGAAAAATTATTTTTACCAACTAACGTTCTTAATGCAAAATTACTTTCTAAACTAGATCGAATCGATCCAACTCCAATAATACCATTTGCATTTTTCAATATATTCGCTGCTAATATAATTGCATTTTCTTCATTTAAAATAATATCTTTATTATCATTATAAGACACGGGATGTTGAAAACGCTTTCTAAAATTAATGTAACGATAACCAAAACGACCTAAATCACATAAAAAATGACGATTAATCTGCTTATGATACCGATTTTCTATTTTACTTAAAATACCATATTTTTCTCCAATAATAATATTACAACCTATACTACAATGTTGACACAAACTTGGTGCGTATTGTAAATCCCATTTACGATTATAGGATGTACCAGATAATTTATCTGTAAAAACCCCAGTCGGGCATACTTCAATTAAATTACCGGAATGCTCACTTTCTAAAGCACCATCCTCAAATCTACCAAAATAAATATTATTACTAATACCATATACTCCAAAATCAGTACCGCCTGCATAATCCTTATAATATCGTACACATCGATAACAACCAATACACCGATTCATATTATGTTGTATAAAATCACCTAAATATTGATTTCGATGTATTCGTTTAGGAAATGTATAACGTCGTGCGTTATGACCAGTTAATACCGTCATATCTTGTAAATGACAGTTACCGCCTTCTTCACAAATCGGGCAATCATGAGGGTGATTAACTAATAATAATTCTATAATACCTTTACGAAATTTTGATACTTCGATATCATTAGTTGAAATAATCATATTATTTGATATAGGTGTCATACATGACATAATAATTTTACCGGATACATCATGTATATCATGAAATTGCTTAACTGCACATAATCTACATACACCCACACTACCTAACTCAACATGCCAACAAAAATATGGTATATCTATCTTTAATGATAAACAGGTTTGTAATAAATTATTTGATAAACTTACATCATATTGTATGTTATTAATATAAATAATGGCCATAATTATTAATTTCCATCGTCATATAAAATTCTATCTTAAAAATACAGATAAATGTATTAAATTTGATATTATAAATTTAATTCAAATGTATTTTTTTTTAAATTCATATTATTAATTTTATCATTAGTATTAATACATGATTTAAACTCTGACCGAAATAATTTCATTGCGCTATTTAATGGTCCAATTGCACCTGGGGCATGTGCACAAAGCGTTTTTCCAGGACCGAGTTGAAAACATAAATCTTCTAAAATATTAAAATCAGACATTGTAGCAGAACCATTCTTAAATGACGTTAACAGTTTTACAATCCACGGCAAACCTTCACGACACGGTGTACATAAACCACAAGATTCACGAGAAAAAAAACGTTCCAAATTTAATACCAAAGAAACCATATTAATAGTATGATCAACTACCATTGCCATTCCAGTACCAAATCGACTACCAGCTTTTGTAATATTTTGAAAATCCATTTTTACATCTAAATCTCTTACAGTTAAAAAATCTGTTCCAGCACCACCCGGTTGCCATGCTTTTAATTGAAATCCTGCTTGCATACCTTGTGCATAATCTTCTAATAACTCTCTCGCAGATATTCCAAAAGGGACTTCCCATATACCAGGATTATTCACTCTTCCCGAAAAACCCATTAATTTTGTTCCTCGATCGTTACTACAGCAAGATATACTCTTATACCAATGTGCTCCATATAAAACAATAGCAGGTACATTAGATAATGTTTCAACATTATTGACACATGTGGGTTTACCCCATAATCCAACGGTAGCTGGAAATGGTGGCTTAATTCGTGGATTAGCTCGATTTCCTTCTAAAGAATTAATTAATGCTGTTTCTTCCCCGCAAATATATCTTCCAGCACCAGTATGTAAAATAATATTAAAATTAAAGTTTGTTCCTAAAATATTCTTTCCTAAATATCCCATATTTTTTGCTTCTGTAAGAGCTCTTTTTATATTCTGCGCTGCATTTATATATTCACCTCTTAAAAAAATATATGCTATAGAAGCTTCTATTGCAAAACCAGCAATAATAATTCCTTCCAATAACTGATGAGGTATTTTTTCTAATAATAATCTATCTTTATAAGTACCCGGTTCCATTTCATCAGCATTACATAATAGATACCTCGGTTGATTATTTATTTTTTTTGGCATTAAACTCCATTTTAAACCAGTAGAAAAACCAGCACCTCCTCTACCCTTTAATTCAGAATCTATAATCAAATTAATAACATCTTTAGGATTCATGTCCTTTAGAATAGATTTTAAAGCAGAATATCCGTTTTTTTTACAATATTCACTAATCCAAATTGGAGACTTATGTACATCATCTAAACGCCATGTCAAAGGATGTGTTTCTGGTTTTCTTAAAATAGTTATCATTTATATTTCTCTAATAAAATTGGTATATCAATAGTATTAACATTACTATATGTTGCATCATTAATCATGATTACAGGTGCTTTATCACAATTACCTAAACATGAAATCGGTAATATAGTAAATCTATTATTTACAGTAGTTTGACCAATTTTAATGTTTAATATTGTTTCTAAAGTAGATTGTATATGTTCACAACCTAACATATAACAGACAACACTATCACAAAATTTAATCACATGACGACCTACTGGTTTTCGGTATATTTGACTATAAAAAGTTGCTATTTCTTCAAGTTGACTAACAGAAATACATAAAACTTCTGCAATTTCTCGCATTAACTCATCAGATATCCATCCTCTTGATCTTTGTACAATCTTTAACGCTTCAATAGATACAGCTTTTACATCTTCATAATGTTTTTTTTCTGATTGAATAGCACGTAACTCGATATGATTTAATTTATTATGTAATATATTCATATTTTTTAATAAAATCAGTAATTCAATACATTATCGATCAACATCAGACATAACAAAGTCAATACTACCTAAGTACACAATTAAGTCTGATATTAAATGACCACGAATAACATATGGAATTTGTTGTAAATGAGGAAAACTCGGAGTACGAATTCTAGTACGGTAACTCATAGTATTACCATCACTAACTAAATAATAACTATTAATACCTTTTGTTGCTTCAATCATTTGCATACTTTCATTAGCAGGAATGACCGGACCCCAGGATACTTGCAAAAAATGCGTAATCATACTTTCAATATTATAGAGTGTATGCTTCTTATCCGGAGGAGTAGTTAATGGATGATCAGCTTTAAATGATCCTTCAGGCATATTATTTAAACATTGTTGTAAAATTCTTAAACTTTGTTTAATTTCTTCCATTTTTAATATAACTCTAGTATAACAATCACTTATACCATGACCAATAGGAATATCAAATTCAAAATTTTCATAACCTGAATACGGTCTTTTTTTTCTAATATCAAAATCAATTCCTGTCGCACGTAAACCAGATCCAGTCACACCCCAATTTATCGCGTCTTGTTTATTATAACATGCAATACCTTTCGTACGTTGAATTAAAATACTGTTTTTTAAAGCAGATTGTATATATTCATCTAATCGTTTTGGCATCCATTTTAAAAAATTAAATAATAATTTATTCCAACCACGAGGTAAATCGTGCGCTAAACCACCAATTCGAAACCATGCTGGATGCATTCTTGCTCCGGTGATTGCTTCAATTAAATCATATATTTTTTGTCGATCCGTAAAAGCTAAAAAAACAGGAGTCATTGCACCCACATCTTGAATAAAAGTTGAAATATATAACAAATGACTATTAATACGAAATAATTCGGATAACATAACACGAATTATCTTTACTCTTTCCGGCACAGTAATACCTGCTAATTTTTCTACTGCTAATATATACGGCATTTCATTTACACAACCCCCTAAATATTCAACACGATCCGTATATGGAATATAACTATGCCATGATTGACGTTCAGCCATTTTTTCTGCACCACGATGGTGATATCCAATATCTGGCATACAATCTACAATTTCTTCACCATCTAATTGTAGAATAATACGAAATGCTCCATGAGCAGAAGGATGATTCGGTCCAAGATTTAAAAACATAAAATCTGAATGGGGGCGATTTGTAGACATACCCCAATCCCGGGGATTAAAACATAAATCTTGCATAGCCAAATCTTCTTTTAATTGATTTAAAAAAAATGGGCTACATTCAGTTGCTCGTGCGGGATAATCCTTTCTCAAAGGAAATCCGGACCATGTTTTTGGCATAATAATTCTTGTTAAGTTTGGGTGTTTATCAAAAACAATACCAAACATTTCCCATGTTTCTCGTTCATACCAATTAGCATTTGGAAAAATTTTTGTTATTGTTGGTACATGTAATTTATTCTTTAGTAAAGGCACTTTAATTAATACATCAGTATTTTTATGAATAGAAATTAAATGATAAAATACTGAAAAATCTGAATGTGGTATATTTTGTTTATGCAAACGAAAGCGTTCGTCTATACCATGCAAATCAAATAACATATTATATTTAAAAGCATGTTGTTTCAAAAAAAATATAACTTGATATATAATATGACATTCCACCCAAATAACTGGAGCATTAATTAATGTATTTTGTATAAAAAATTTATTATCCGGAAAATCATTACATAATTCTTGAAATACAGTATTCATATAACAATAACTCGGTATTGATATTTAAAAAAATAAAAATTTTTATATAAAAAATAGATCATTATAGTAAGTATTATATGTATGATACAAGCATACTGTACTAAACATCTTCTGGAATACGTAATTCAAACACTTTTTTTCGATCAATATGCTTTTTATATTTTTCAGACTGCATATTAGCACGATATACACCTTGCTCACCTACAATCCAAGATAATGGGCGACGTTCTTTAGATATTGACTCTTGCAATAACATTAATCCCTGTATATAAGCTTCGGGTCTAGGTGGACATCCGGGAATATATACATCAACAGGCAGAAATTTATCTACACCTTGTACAACTGAATAAATATCATACATACCGCCTGAATTAGCGCACGAACCCATAGAAATAACCCACTTTGGCTGTAACATTTGATCATATAATCTTTGTATTACAGGAACCATTTTAATAAATGGTGTTCCCGAAATAATCATTACATCAGACTGTCTAGGCGATGCACGAAGTACTTCTGCACCAAATCGAGCAACATCATGAACTGCGGTAAAAGCAGTAACCATTTCTACATAGCAGCAAGATAATCCAAAATTATACGGCCATAAAGAGTTTTTTCGACTCCAATTTACTAACTTATGTAGTAAATGTTCTAATAGTCCAGTAAATATATTATTTTTAATCTTGTTTTTTAAAGGATCGTCTACAATTTCTTGTGTTTGACAAGGATAGTTTTCATTACTATTCGTATGTACTTTTGTTAATGTGTATTTCATAATATCACCAATCTATATAATTGCATAATATGTAAATTTATCAAAAAATTTTTTTTATTTTCGGTGTCCAAGAAAATATATTTTCTTTAACAAGATAAAATAATGTTAATAGTAATATTACAACAAACATTAATATTTCAATAAAACCACACCAACCAATCTCTTGAACATTTATAATCCATGTATATAAATATAATGTCTCAACATCAAAAATAACAAAAAAAACTGCTAATAAATAAAATTTAATAACCCATCGTAAACTTGTACTACCATATGCAGAAATTCCTGATTCAAATGGAATATTCTTATTTCTGGAAATACTACGAGGACCTAAAACCCAACCACCCAATAACATCAAACCACATATTATAAAAGCAGAGATAATAAAAAAAATAAAATTATATATTTCTATAAACAATATTGTAATATCCTTATCATAATTATTTCAATGAATTTAATATAGTATATAATGATTATTGGTAATAAATATACTATATGTTAAATATTAAAAAATATCATATAATAATAGTCAATACAACATATTAATATAACATCATAAACAATCATAAACTTAACTATAAATAATATAAAAATTTTATAAATATTTTAAAAAATACTTGATGAAATATAAATAGACCATATTTATTATTTTATAGGTCAGTATTAATTTATTATTTATAAGGTTAACATATATCACATTTTAATTATAAATTAAAAACTATAAATAAATTTTTATTAAAATAATAACCAATAAGGAAACTATAACTAATGGGAAAAATCATAGGAATAGATTTAGGTACAACAAATTCTTGTATTGCAATTATTGATGGTAAACAAGCTAAAGTTTTGGAAAATGCTGAAGGCGATCGAACAACACCATCCGTCATTGCATATACAAAAAATGGAGAAATATTAGTTGGGCAACCAGCAAAAAGACAAGCTATTACTAATCCAAAAAATACTTTATTTGCAATAAAACGTTTAATCGGTAGAAAATTTACAGATCAAGAAGTACAAAAAGATATTAAAATCATGCCATATCAAATTGTAAATTCTGCAAATGGCGATGCTTGGATTAATATAGATAACAAACACATCGCACCTCCTCAAATTTCCGCTGAAGTACTTAAGAAAATGAAAAAAACAGCAGAAAATTATTTAGGAGAAAGAATTACAGAAGCTGTTATTACTGTACCAGCATATTTTAATGATGCGCAAAGACAAGCAACAAAAGATGCAGGTAAAATTGCAGGATTAGAAGTAAAACGTATTATTAATGAACCGACTGCTGCAGCTTTAGCATATGGTTTAGATAAAAGCACAGGTAATAAAACAGTTGCTGTATATGATTTAGGAGGGGGAACATTTGATATTTCAATTATTGAAATTGATAACGTTGATCAAGAAAAAACATTTGAAGTATTAGCAACAAACGGAGACACCCATTTAGGTGGTGAAGATTTTGATAATAGATTAATTAATTATTTAGTAGAAGAATTTAAAAAAGATCAAAATATAGATTTAAGAAATGATCCACTTGCTATGCAAAGATTAAAAGAAGCTGCAGAGAAAACTAAAATTGAATTATCATCTGCACAGCAAAGCGATGTTAATTTACCTTATATTACTGCTGATGCAAATGGTCCCAAACATCTCAACATTCAAATTACTCGATCAAAATTAGAGTCATTAGTAGAAGACTTAATTATCAAATCAATTCAACCTCTTCAAACTGCTTTAAAAGATGCAAAACTATCTATATCAGATATTCATGATGTAATTTTAGTAGGCGGACAAACAAGAATGCCTTTAGTACAAGAAAAAGTAGGTAATTTCTTCGGTAAAAAACCAAGACAAGATGTTAATCCAGATGAAGCAGTAGCTATTGGAGCTGCAGTACAAGGCGGTGTCTTATCTGGTGATGTTAAAGATGTATTATTATTAGACGTTACCCCATTGTCTTTAGGTATTGAAACTATGGGTAGTATCATGACACCATTAATTACAAAAAATACTACTATTCCAACTAAACACAGTCAAGTTTTTTCAACAGCAGAAGATAATCAATCTGCAGTAACTATACATGTACTACAAGGAGAAAGAAAAAAATCAACTGATAATAAATCTTTAGGACAGTTCAACTTGGATGGTATACAACCTGCTCCTCGAGGTATACCACAAATTGAAGTAACATTTGATATTGATGCAGATGGTATATTACATGTTTCTGCTAAAGATAAAAAAACAGGAAAAGAGCAAAAAATCACTATTCAAGCATCTTCTGGATTAAATGAAGAAGAAATTAAGAAAATGATTTCAGACGCGGAAGTTAATGCTGAATCTGACCGACAATTTGAAGAATTAATTAAAATTAAGAATCAAGGCGATCAAATTATACACAGTACTAAAAAACAATTAGAAGAAGTAAAAAACCAATTAAGTACTACTGAGCATAAAGATATACAAAACCAAATTGATGAATTAGAAAAAATCATAAAAACAGACAATAAAACTAATATAGAAAATGCAATACAAGAATTAATCAAAAAATCTTCTAAATTAATAGAATTAGCACAAAAACAAGCACAGACTCAACCAAAAACTACCAATCAAGAAACACATAAAAAAGATGATAATGTTGTTGATGCAGAATATGAAGAAGTAAAAGAACCAAAAAAATAAATATTAAATATAAAATATATTATTTCATACGGACGTATAAAAATATATTTACGTCCGTTATTAGATTTAGTGCTATTCAGGAATATGCGTATGACAAAACAAGATTATTATACAATTTTAGGAATTTCAAAATCAGCAAATGACCAAGAAATTAAAAAATCATATAAAAAATTAGCTATGAAATACCACCCAGACCGTAATCAGGGAAATAAAAACGCAGAAAAAAAATTTAAAGAAATTAAAGAGGCATATGAAATCTTAATCGATCCTCAAAAACGAGCTACATATGATCAACACGGACACTCTGCCTTTAATAAAGGTGGAAATTACTCAAATTATTCTTCTTTTGATCCAAATTTTTCAAATAATACTGATTTTAGTGATATTTTTGGTGATGTATTTGGCGATATTTTTAATAATAAATCTAGCCAATCCCAAAGAGGATCAGATTTACAATATAATATGGAATTAAATTTAGAAGAAGCAGTGAAAGGAATTAATAAAGAAATATTAATTGCTACGCTCCAAAAATGTAACTCTTGCCATGGAAGTGGATCACGTTTTGGAGAAAAAATCAATACATGCCAAACCTGTAACGGTAGTGGCCAAATACACATGCGACAAGGATTTTTTTCCGTACAACAAACTTGCTCAACTTGTCAAGGACAGGGTAAAATCATTTCTAATCCATGTTTACATTGTCAGGGTACAGGTCGTATAAAACAACAAAAAAAAATATTAGTTAAAATTCCTCCAGGGGTTGATAATAACGATAAAATTAAATTAAATAACGAAGGCGAAGCAGGTAAAAATAACGGTACTTCAGGTGATTTATATATTAAAATTTTTGTAAAAAAACACCCTATTTTTCAACGAAAAGGTAATGATTTATATTGTGAAATTCCAATTAATTTTTGTATGGCAGCATTAGGCGGAAATATAGATGTTCCAACCTTAAACGGAACAATAAAAATTAAAATTCCTCCTGAAACACAATCAGGTAAATTATTCCGAATTAGAAATAAAGGTGTTAATTCTCTTAGAACATACCAAACAGGAGATTTATTATGTCGTGTAATGATCGAAACACCTGTAAACTTAAACGAACAACAAAAACAACTATTGCAACAACTTAATACTAGCCTCAATAAACATAATATAGCAAGTAATAATCCAAAATCAAAAAAATTCTTTGAAGGAGTAAAAAAATTTTTTGATGATTTAACAAGATGAATAATTGTTAGTATTGCTTCATGTTTCATAAAAATCATAATATATGAAGCAGTACTACTAAAAAAAACTATATAATATTATTAAACCAAAATCATTCAACTAAACTTTTAATTTTTAAATGAAATCTAGACTTATATCGAGCGGCTTTATTTTTATGAATCAAACCTTTTTGAGCAAATTTATCTAAATTAGACTGCAATTTTGACCATATTGTATGTGCAACAATTTTATTTTTTTGTATAATAGAATCTAAAAATTTCTTAATTAATCTACGTAATATAGTCTTTCGTATAGAATTAATTTTATTAAATTTTTTGGATTGAATAGCATGTTTTTGAGAAGATTTAATATTAGACAATGGATACTCCTAATTTCTATATAATAATTTTAATTATATTATAATATCATGATTAATACAATCAACATAATTAACAATAAAAAAATCATCTAAATATAAATACCATAACACAATATTATTTATTTACCTAAAATCATTTCAAAAAAATAATTAAAAATATCTTTACAAAAATATGAGAAATAAATGAAATTATATAAAAATACTTTAAATTTACCAAAAACAACCTTTCCAATGAAAGGTAATTTAACACAAAAAGAACCTGAAATATTAAAAACATGGCAAAAAGACAACATATATCAAATTATCAGAAAATATAATAAAGATAAAAAAAAATTTTTATTACATGATGGACCACCTTATGCAAACGGTAACATTCATATCGGTCATGCTATTAATAAAATTTTAAAAGATATTATTATTAAATCAAAAACACTATCAGGATTTGATGCACCATATATCCCATTTTGGGATTGTCATGGTTTACCTATCGAACATAAAATTGAAAATAAAATTGGTATTTTAAAAAATACTATAAAAACAACAGAATTTCGTAATATGTGTTATAAATATGCTACAAAACAAGTAAAAAAACAAAAAATAGATTTTGTTAGATTAGGTGTTTTTAGCGATTGGGATAATCCCCAATTAACGACAAATAAAATATTAGAATCTAATGTACTCAATATATTAAGAAAAATTATTAAAAAAAAATATATATATCGCGGATTAAAACCTGTCCACTGGTGTATACAATGCCAATCAGCACTAGCAGATGCAGAAGTTGAATATTATAATCAAATAGCAACAGCAATAATTGTTAAATTTAAAATATTATATCATAGTAATTTAAAACAAATATTTATATCATGTCATGAAATTAACAAAATCAATATTATAATTTGGACAACTACGCCATGGAGTTTACCAGCAAATCGAGCAATTGCGGTACATCCAGACTTTAAATACCAATTAATTCATTTTGAACACCAATATATTATTATAGCTAAAGCATTAGTTCCTAATATCATGCAAAATATGAATATAAAAAAATGGCATGTTATCCAAACAATACTTGGGAAAGAATTAGAAAATATACATTTTCAACATCCATTTTTAAATTTTACAATCCCAATTATCTTATCTAGACATGTTACAATAGACATAGGAACAGGGGCAGTACATATCGCTCC
This sequence comes from Buchnera aphidicola (Takecallis taiwana), assembly GCF_039355125.1. NCBI lineage: Bacteria > Pseudomonadati > Pseudomonadota > Gammaproteobacteria > Enterobacterales > Erwiniaceae > Buchnera > Buchnera aphidicola. Next base: position 111,264 of record NZ_CP134979.1, on the reverse strand, counting down.
AGATCATGGAGAAGATGATTATTTAATTAGCCAAAAATATAATATTGAATTAGCTAATGTCATCAATGAAAAAGGATTATATATAGAAAATATACATCCAGAATTAGATAAAAAACATATTTTTACAAGTAATAATATTATCATTGATGTTATTAAAATGCATAATAAATTATTTCATAATCATACTATAAAACATACATATCCTCATTGTTGGAGACATAAAACACCAATACTATATCGAGTCACAAAGCAATGGTTTATCAAAATTCAAAATACAGAACTACAAAAAAACGCAATAGAAATTATTAAAAAAGTACAGTGGATACCAAAATGGGGTTACAAAAAAATGTATTCTATGTTAAAAAAACGACCAGATTGGTGTATCTCAAGACAACGTGCTTGGGGAGTACCAATTCCACTTTTTACACATAAAAAAACAGGAGAATTACATCCTGAAACTATACAAATTATGAAAAAAATACAAACAATGATACAATTACAAGGATCAGAAATATGGTGGAAATTAGATAAAAAAAAACTTTTAGGTATAAATTATAACGAATATAAAAAATCTACAGATGTCTTAGATGTTTGGTTTGAATCTGGTTGTATATATAATTTAAATATTTATAAAACATTAGCTAATAATGATTATATTAATATGTATGTAGAAGGATCAGATCAATACCGAGGGTGGTTTATGTCCTCTTTAATAATTTCAACAATTTTACACCAATCAGCACCTTATCAAAAGGTATTAACACACGGTTTCGCAATAGATCAATCTGGGCAAAAAATGTCTAAATCTACTGGAAATATCATTACTCCAAATGAAATTATTAAAGTATTTGGAGCTGATATATTAAGATTATGGATAGCATCAATAAATTATGTCCATGATATTTCAATCTCAAAAGATGTCTTAAACCAAATATCAGAAAATTATCGAAGAATTAGAAATACAAGCAGATTCCTATTAGGAAATTTGTATGATTTTCACTATCAAAAAAATAAAGTGAATTTTAAGAACATGATCCTTTTAGATCAATGGATCATTGAACAAACACAACATTTACAACATAAAATCATCATACTATATCAAAAGTACAAGTTTCATAAGATAGTAAAAGAAATTATCACATTTTGTTCAATAAAATTAGGGTCATTTTACCTCGATATTATTAAAGATAGACAATATACAACACACAAGAATAGCCTATCAAGAAGAAGTTGTCAAACAGCAATATATTATATTATACAATCTTTAGTACGTTGGATTACTCCAATTATACCATTTACAGCACATGAAATTTGGGAAAATATCCCAAATATTAATCATACAAATACTATTTTTATTAAAAATTGGTTTGAAATTGATAATAACAATCAAAGCAATACATTAATCACTCAAGAATCGTGGAATCTTTTATACAAAATTAAAACCGAAATAAATAAAATATTAGAAAACAAAAAAAATCTAAAAGAAATAAATACATCACTAGAAACAACAGTTACTATATATACAAATGATAGTATATATAATATACTAAAAATATTAAGAAAAGAATTAAAATTCATGTTTTTAGTTTCAAAAACAACAATTTTAGAATATCAAGCTGCTCCACATAACGCTTATAAAAGCGATCTAATTCCAAAAATGAAACTATTAATTCATAAATATTTAGGTACAAAATGCCCACGTTGTTGGAATTTTTTTAATAAAATTAATATAGATAATCACGATAAAAATATTTGTAATAGATGTAATAAAAACATTTATCAAAAAGGAGAAATTCGTAAATTTTTATAATAAATATTATACTAATTTTTATGATATTACTAACAGATCTTTATAGCAAATATTACATTATACATAATATAAAACCTAATGAAAGTAAACCAATATTTTCTGTAATACATATACTATATGTTCAAAATTATGGAATAGCATTTAATATATTTGATGTATATTATGAAAAGCTATACTATATATTTATGGTACTATTTTTAATATTCATTTATATTTATTTCAAAAAACTAACTTATACTAATAACATTGCATACATATTTATATTTAGCGGCGGAATTAGTAATATAATTAATCGTTTATATTACGGTTTTATAATTGATTTTATAGATATTAAAATTAATAATTACAGTATTATAATTTTTAATTTCGCTGATTTAATAATTATCATAGGTATAGTCACAATATTATGTAATTTTCAAATATTTGAGCAATTTAAAAAATAATTATCATAATATAAATTTGATATATTAAAATAACAAAATTTTTGAAATTAAGAAATACAATTTTAAATACAAATTTTCTTTAATCATATACACTATTTCATTTATTGAACAAGTATATACAATATGAATAAACACAATATCCGAATTGCGATCACTGGTGCATATGGACGTATGGGATCCAACTTAATCCAAACAATACAACAATATCAAGATATCACTTTAACATGCGCGATTGTAAAAAAAAAAATAGTAAATATATTTACAAACGAACAAAAAAAAATACTTATTCATACAAATATAGAACAAGCTATACAAGATTTTGACGTATTGATAGATTTTAGTACTCCAAAAAATACATTACAAAATTTACATTTTTGTTATAAAAATAAAAAAAATATTGTTATTGGAACAACAGGATTTACTGAAGAAGAACATACTATAATTAAAAAATTTTCAAAAAAAATAGGAATTGTACTTTCATCCAATTTTAGTATTGGTATCAATCTAATTTTTCAATTATTAAAAAAAACAGCACGCACTTTGAATGATACTTATGATATTGAAATTATTGAAGCACACCACAGGAATAAATTAGACTCTCCTTCAGGAACTGCCCTTAGTATGGGAGATATTATTGCTAAAACTAAAAATTGGAATCTAAAAACATATGCAACATATCGAAAAAAACAAATCTCCAATATAAGAGAAAGAAAAAAAATTGGTTTTTCAATTATTCGAGGTGGTGACGTTATTGGTGAACACAAAGTAATGTTTTTAGGCCCAGGAGAAAAAATTACTTTATCTCACCAAGCAAGTAACAGAAATACCTTCTCAGAAGGAGCAATACAAGCAGCAATTTGGGTTACAAATAAAACTGCAGGATTATTTAATATGATGCATGTTTTAAATATATGATACCAAATTTTAATATATATAATATTTAAATATTATCATTTATGATTTAAAAATATCGAATTTATATATTATAAAAGACTATAAATCGTTAAAAATAAAATTTTATTATATTGGAGCAAAAATTGAGAGAATCTGCATTTTTAGCTTTAGAAGATGGAACATTATTTAAGGGTGTATCAATTGGTATAAAAGGAATGACCGTAGGTGAAATCGTATTTAATACTTCTATGACAGGTTATCAAGAAATATTAACAGATCCGTCCTATAACAATCAAATCATTACATTCACATATCCACATATAGGTAATACCGGAATCAATAATATTGATAATGAATCAAATCGAATCCAAGTTAAAGGAATTATTATACATAATCTATCTTTAATTAGTAGTAATTATCAAAGCAAAATGACTTTATCAAAATATTTAAGAATAAATAATATTATTGGTATTATGAATATTGATACAAGAAAGCTAACTAAAATTATCAGAAATACAGGTACTCAATATGGTTGTATATTAAGCGATGCATATACAAATATTAATATTGCTCATAAATACATTAAAAATGCCATCAAAAATCCTATATTAGATATAGTACAAAAAATTAGTACAAAAAATATTTATAAGTGGACTGTCGGAACAAATAAAATTCATAATATTTTCACAAATCAAATAAAACACTCACCATTTCACGTTATTGTATATGATTTTGGTGTTAAAAAAAATATATTAAATTGTCTTGTTGATCATGGGTGTCATGTTACTGTAATACCAGCAGAAACACCCGCTGAACAAGTAATATCATTAAATCCTGATGGAATTCTTTTATCAAATGGGCCTGGAGATCCTAGATTATGTACTAATATTATTAGTAATATTAAAATATTATTATCAACTATGATTCCAATATTTGGAATTTGTTTAGGACATCAATTACTTGCAATAGCAAATAAAGCAAATATTATAAAAATGAGATTTGGACATCATGGTAGCAATCATCCCGTACAAAACATAACAACAAAAAAAGTTATGATTACAACACAAAATCACAATTTTACAATTGATAAAAATAATTTACCAAAAAATATTAAAATTACACACCAATCTTTATTTGATGATACAATACAAGGAATTACAATTGTCCAAAAATATGCGTTCGGTTTTCAAGGACATCCAGAAGCAAATCCAGGACCCCACGACGCAGAAGAACTATTTAATCGATTTATAAAAAATATAAAACATTATAAAAAAAAACAATATAGGAACTAACATGCCAAAACGTACTGATATTAAATCAATTTTAATTATTGGGGCAGGTCCCATTATCATTGGACAAGCTTGTGAATTTGATTATTCAGGAACCCAAGCATGTAAAGCATTAAAATCAGAGGGTTATAAAATTATATTAATCAATTCAAATCCAGCCACTATTATGACCGATCCAGATATAGCTGATGCTACATATATCGAACCTATACATTGGAAAGTTATCAAAAAAATTATCCAAAAAGAAAAACCAGATGCAATATTACCAACAATGGGCGGACAAGTAGCATTAAATTGTACACTACAATTATATGAAAAAAATATATTATCAGACTATAATATCAAGCTTATCGGTGCAAGTATTAACTCTATTAAAAAATCAGAAGATAGAAACTTATTTAAAAAATCCATTGAAAAAATAGGATTAAAAACAGCTAAATGCGAAATTGTTAATAATCTTGACGATGCATTACAAGTATCAAAAATAATTGGATTTCCTTGTATTATTCGTCCATCTTTTACAATGGGTGGTACTGGGGGGGGTATTGCATACAACGCTGAAGAATTTCAAAAAATGTGTAAATATGGTTTTCAATTATCGCCAACAAAAGAAATATTAATTGATGAATCATTATTAGGTTGGAAAGAATATGAAATGGAAGTAGTACGTGATCGAAATAATAATTGTATTATCGTATGTAGCATTGAAAACCTTGATCCTATGGGAATACATACCGGTGATTCAATTACAGTGGCCCCGGCGCAAACTTTAACTGATAAAGAATACCAAAATATGCGTAATGCATCAATAAAAATTTTAGAAGAAATTGGTGTAGAAACAGGAGGTTCAAACGTACAATTTGCTATTAACCCAAAAAATGGACGCATGTTAATTATTGAAATGAATCCAAGAGTCTCACGATCGTCAGCACTTGCTTCTAAAGCAACTGGTTTTCCAATTGCTAAAATTGCAGCAAAACTTGCAGTTGGGTATACTTTAGATGAATTAAAAAATGATATTATGCATTCTAAAATCCCAGCGTCGTTTGAACCAACAATAGACTATGTAGTTACAAAAATACCGAGATTTAATTTTGAAAAATTTACGGGTTGTAATGACCGTTTAACAACACAAATGAAGTCTGTTGGTGAAATCATGGCAATAGGTACTACATTTCAAGCATCCTTACAAAAAGCTATGCAAGGCTTAGAAATTGATGCTAATGGTTTTAATTCAAAAATAAAAATTAAAAATATTCAAAATATAGAAAAAATCAAATATGAACTAAAAAATCCCGGATCAGAAAGATTATGGTATATTGGTGATGCATTTAGAATGGATATGTCTGTAAAAGATATACAAGAATTAACATCTATTGATCCCTGGTTTTTAATACAAATCCAGGATATTATCCAAACTGAAAAAACTATTAAAACCAAAAAAATTTATGATATAAATTATGATTTTTTAAAAAAAATAAAGAAAAAAGGTTTTTCAGATTCAAGAATTGCAGTACTAATGAAAACATCAGAAGAAGATATTCGAGCAATACGTTATAATTTAAATTTACACCCTGTATATAAGAGAATTGATACTTGCGCTGCAGAATTTCATACAGAAACAGCATATATGTATTCCACATGGGGTTCAGAATGTGAATCGAAGCCAAATAAATCTACTAAAAAAATCATTATTTTAGGCGGGGGGCCAAATCGTATTGGACAAGGTATAGAATTTGATTATTGTTGTGTACATGCTTCACAAGCCTTACGTGAAGAAGGCTACGAAACTATTATGATAAATTGTAATCCAGAAACAGTATCGACAGACTATGACATATCTGATAGATTATATTTTGAATCTGTTACATTAGAAAATATATTAGAAATCGTACGTATAGAAAATCCGTTGGGCGTTATTATACAATATGGCGGGCAAACGCCTTTAAAATTAGCAAAACAACTGCAAAAATTTCATGTTCCGATTATTGGAACAAATCCAAACAATATTGATCAAGCAGAAGATAGACATCAATTTCAAAAAATTGTATCTCAATTAAAATTAGAGCAACCAAAAAATGCTACCATTTATAATGTACAACAAGGTATAGAAACAAGCAATATTATTCAGTATCCAATTATGGTTCGACCATCTTACGTATTAGGTGGCAGATCTATGAAAATTGTCTACCATGAACAAGACTTAAAAAAATATTTTGAAACTATCTTAATGCCGTCTTTACAAAATCCAATATTATTGGATCATTATTTAGAAAACGCTACAGAAATCGATATTGATATTATTTGTGATACAAATCATGTATTAATTGGAGGTATTATGGAGCACATTGAGCAAGCAGGTATTCATTCTGGAGATTCATCATGCTCACTACCAACATATACATTACAAAAATGTACTTTAGATAAAATAAAAAATCAAGTTACGAAACTAGCATTTGCCTTATCAGTAAAAGGATTAATGAATGTACAAATGGCCATTAAAAATAATATAATATATATTTTAGAAGTAAACCCCCGAGCATCACGCACCATACCATTTGTATCTAAAGCCACAGGTATACCATTAGCAAAAATTGCAGCTAAAGTTATGATTGGAAAAACTTTAAAACAACAAAAATATCATAATACCCAAATCAAATTATCTCATTTTTCTGTGAAAGAAGCTGTTTTACCATTTAATAAATTCTCAGGAGTTGATCCAATACTAGGACCAGAAATGCGTTCTACCGGTGAAGTTATGGGTATTGGAAAAACATTTCATTATGCTTTTTCAAAAGCGAAATTAGCATCACATACAAATATAAAAACAATAAATCGAGTTTTACTATCAATAAAAAAATCAGATAAAAAATACGTCCTGAATTTAGCTATTATGTTAATTCAATCAGGATTTAAGATTGATACAACAGTAGAAATAAACAATTTTTTACAAAAATCTGGCATACAAACTAGAATTGTGAATAAAATTAATGAAGGCCGTCCAAATATTCAAGACCACTTAAAAAATAATGAATATTCATATATTATCGATACAACAGATGACAGTATAAAAAATACACAATTGACACATATGAGATCATTAGCTTTAATATACAATATTAACTATGATACCACAATTAACGCAGCGTTTGCTACAATACTATCATTAAAACATAATCCGTATAAAGAAATTATTAAATTACAAGACTTAAATCAAAATATATAATTATTATTAATACATACGAAATACTTTTTTATAATAAATATAATATATAAAAAATTACAATAATAAATTTTTATATACATAACAAATAGTACACAATGATAATTTATATAATTTATATTACATTACAGAAAAAACAAGCTTGATTCTACAAAAATAAACCTCACATATATTATTATAGTTACATATATAAAAAATATATTATCAACTCAAGTCGCAGATCTTAAATCTTATATCTTTCTAAGATCCTTACTTCATACATACTAAGTGCCATAATGAATATAACTAATTTAAAATCAGTATATTATGGAATTCACATGATTAATTAACGATATGTAAATTACGTAATAAAATATTTTGATTTAAATAAAAAATTTGCAATTTTGCAATATTCTTGTACTGATATATTTTCCGCACGTACATTAGGATTAATATTTAATTTCATAAGATTATTTGTATCAATAATATTTAGTAAACTATTTTTCAGAATTTTTCTTCTTTTTTGAAAAGCTAAACACGTGATTTTTTCTAAAATATGAATTTTACGCCATGGATATAACGCAGGAAATTTCGGTTTAATTTTAATAAAACTGGAATGTACTTTAGGTTGGGGATAAAAAGCATGAGGTGTAATATTAAATGCAATTTCAATAGTATAATAAGATTGAGCAATTACACTTAATCTGCCATATTTTTTATTACCAGGGCAAGCAATCAAACGATCTGCTACTTCTTTTTGCACCATAAAATTCATATCAAATATATATTGACGAAATTGTATTAAATATAAAATTAACTGTATTGAAATATTATACGGAATATTACCAAAAATACGTAACATATTTTTTTTTTGAATAGACAATTTTTTAAAATCAACATGCATAACATTTTTATTGACCAATGTTAATTTATTATAAAAACTATACTTTCTTAAAGATAATAATAAATCATAATCTACTTCAATAACCACTAAATGATCAATGAAATTACATACTGGTTTTGTTAATGCTCCCAACCCTGAACCAATTTCAACTAATATATCTTGTTTTTTAGGGTAAATAAAAGTAATAATTTTATCTACTATATTTTTATCTTTTAGAAAATGCTGTCCTAAATATTTTTTAGGAATATATTTATTAAATAAATTTTTATACATGTATTAATTTAAATACCAATTTGAAAATATTACATAATATGTTATTATATAAAATATGTTAAAATAAGAATAATATAAAAATACTTTTTGTTTTTAAAAAAATATAATAAACAGATAAAACAAAATTTAATTCATAAACAGAAAATGAGACACTATGAAAGCTTGGTTATCATCTTTGTTGACACAGTTTTCATCACATCCTTTACTTTTAGTTATTATAGTCACATTTCTAGAATCTGTAGCATTATTAGGTTTAGTATTACCGGGTATTGTATTAATGACAACAATTGGTACACTAATTGGTAGTGGTAAATTATCACTTTACACTGCATGGATTGCTAGTATTATTACATGTTCTATTGGTGATTATTTATCTTATTATATTGGATGGAAATTTAAGAAGTGGATATATACAATTAGTATTTTTCAAAAAAATATTACTTTATTTAATAAAATAAAAAAAATACTCAACACATATAGTATGACTACTATACTATTTGGAAAATTAATTGGTCCAACTAGACCATTAATTCCTATGATGTCGGGTATGGTAGAAATTCCGATTAAAAAATTCATGTTACCAAGTCTAATAAGTTGTATTATATGGCCAATATTATATTTCATGCCTGGAATATTTACAGGTATTATTATTAAACATCCAAACTATACAAAAAAATTTTTATCGACACGGTTATTATTTCCAAGCATCCTAATTACAATATTTATAATATTCATAATATGGATACTTTATAAAAATAAAAAAATATACCAAATATTACAAAAAATAATTAAAAAAATAATTAAATAATCAATATAATACATTATTATTAATAATATATTGCATAAAAATTTATGAAACATACATGTAATATATTAATATAATAATTATATCGGTACGAAAATTAAAATATAAATCATCATAAAAATACCAACTATAAAAAAATAAATAATTACGTACCGACAATAAATATATTTAATAAAAATCTATTGATATAAAAAATCAATATGTAATATTTTTTTTTTAAAACAATGTCTTTGTACAGCATGTACAGAGACTACATATGATTTATGTGCAATTTTAATCGTTAAAAGACAATTATTAAAATTATTATTTTGCTGTAAATGAAAAACTGTATTATGATCTAATGATATATGTAATATCGGTTTTTTGGGACCATAAATGATGCTTGGAATTTGATTATTATTTTTTCTTAATCTCCTACTAGCGCTTTTTCCGGTGTGAATACGTTCTTCGCCATATATTATAATCATATTTTACCTGTATCATATATTGAAAAAATGAATAAGATGAAAAATTTTTAAAAAATTGATATGGTATATTAAAAATAATTTACATAATTAATATACATGATATACAAAAAAAAAATCACTATATTTTGTAAATATATGTAATATTATACATTATACAATTATATAACATTGATTTTATATATATAACATAATACTATATATTAAATAATAAAAATTACTTTATATGAAAATCAAAAATAATATCAGTTGTTACAAATTAATTTTGAAATTACAAAAATTTTGGTCACAACAAGGTTGTATTATTGCACAACAAACAGATATTCCAGTTGGTGCTGGAACATTTCATCAGTATACATTTTTAAAATCTATTGGTCCAGAACCATTAAATATAGCATATTTACAACATTCACGTCGACCAACGGATGGAAGATACGGTAATAACCCAAATAGATTACAACAATATTATCAATTTCAAGTTGTTATGAAACCCGCCCCAGATAATATCCAAACATTATACTTACAATCCTTAGAATCTATTAATATAGATATGCAATTAAATGATATACGTTTTATTGAAGATAATTGGGAAAATCCAACATTAGGTGCATGGGGAATGGGATGGGAAGTATGGCTCAACGGTATGGAAATTACACAATTTACATATTTTCAAAAAATGGGTTCATTAATATGCAAACCAGTAACAACAGAAATTACATATGGTATAGAAAGAATAGCTATGCATGTTCAAAATGTAAATGATGTATATAATATACTATGGGATCAAAATCAACATTGTAAAATTTATTATAGTGAATTATTTCAAAAGAATGAATATGAACAATCAAAATATAATTTTGAAATTTCAAATGGCAATATTTTAATAACTTTATTTAATACACACCTTAAAGAATCAGAACGCTTAATATCCTTAAAAAAACCATTAATAATACCGGCTTACGAACATATCTTATATGCAACTCATAATTTTAATTTACTAGACGCACGAAAACTTATTTCCAATATCGAAAGGCAAAAATATATTTTAAATATCCGTAATATATCAACCAAAATTGCTAAAGCACAATATCAAGATAGAAAAAAACAAGGATTCCCGTTATTAAACGGTAAAATGACATCACATGAACTATAAAACATTTTTATTAGAATTAAACATTGAAGAAATACCATCACAACAAATTAGAAAAATAGCTCATCAATGCTATATTGTTTGTAACAACGAACTAAAAAAATATAATATACTTTTTTCTAAAATTATTATGTTTGAATCTCCCAGAAGAATTGCGTTAATAATTAAAAAATTAAACGCTAAACCTATAATTAATACTATACAATGTCGTGGACCAGCTATAAAATATGCCTTTAACTCTCAAGGTTTACTAACACATGCAGCATTAAAATGGTTAAAAAAATTTAATATTACATTAAAACAAACAAAAAATATACATACTGATAAAGGATCGTGGTTATGTTATCAATATAATACAGAAACAATACCAATACAAAATATTTTAATTAACATAGTTAATATAATAATACAAAATATCCACACTCCAAAATCTATGTCTTGGAATAACGATAATATAAAATTTATTAGACCAATTAGAAATATTATTCTTTTATTAAATAAAACATTAATACCATTTCAGTTACATCACTTATCTTCAAAAAAATATTTATACGGAAATATATTTAATAAATTTAATAAAATTAACATTCAACATGCTAAAGAATACGAAAACCTATTATACCAAAAAGGCAAAGTAATTTCAAAATTTATTATACGAAAAAAAAAAATTAAATACCAAAGCCAAAAACTGGCTAATACAATAAACGGTAAAATTCAAATTTGTAATATATTATTAGATGAAATTACTGGTTTAGTAGAATGGCCAAATATTCTATTAGGTAAATATAAAAGAAATTTCTTACAAATACCACAAGAAATTATGATATACATTATGGAAAAAATACATAAATTTATTCCTATATACTATAAAAATAATATCAGATTAACAAATTACTTTATTATTATTGCAAACAGTAATTCTAAAAATAATTATAATATTATATCAGGAAATACAAATGTGTTACATGCAAGATTATTTGATGTACAATTCTTTTTAGAAAAAGATAATCAAATAAAATTACAAGACCATTTTGTATTATTAAAAAATATTATTTTTTATGAAAATTTAGGTACAATATTTGATAAATCAAAACGATTAATACAATTAATGAAATATATTTCACAATATACTCAAACTAACCTGAATGATAGCATACGTGCAGCATATTTATCGAAATGTGATTTAAATACTAATATGGTATATGAATTTCCAGAATTAAAAGGAATTATTGGTATGTATGCTGCATTCCAACAAGGTGAATCGAAACATATTGCTTTATCTATAAAAGAACAATATTATCCAAAATTTTCTAACGATACATTACCCTCTACAACTTTAAGTTGTACTTTAGCTTTAACAGAAAAAATTGATACTATAGTAGGTTTATTTTTAATTAATCAAATACCAACAAAAGATAAAGATCCTTTCTTTTTAAGAAGATTAACAATCGGGGTTATACGTATCATAATAGAAAAAAATATTGATATTGATTTATATGCAACAATTCAATATGCAGCATCCACATATTGTGATTTAAAAACCCAAGAAAACAAAATAGATATTATTATGTCGTTTATAATAAAACGACTATATGTATGGTATCAAAAAAAATATCATAGTAATATTATCAAAGCCGTAATTTCATGTCATAAAAAAAATTTATTAAATATGAATATTATCTTACAAATAATATCAAAATTTAAAAAAAATATCTTATTACAAAATTTAATTACTACATATAAAAGAATTACAAATTTATTACAATCAATAAATCTAAATTATAATAAACATTATATTATAAATTATCAATTATTTCAAAATGAATTAGAAAAAACAATATTTATCAAAATTAATAATATGACTTGTAAATCATATATGCTAATTAAAAAAAAAAAATATGATCAATACTTTATATTACTTACTAAATGTATTAAACCTATAAATGATTTTTTAAATCAAAATTCCATTAAACATGCTGCAGAAAATATTAAACAAAATCGTATAATATTATTATTCAACATTCAAAAACTATTTTTAATGTTCGCTGACTTTAAAGAGTTATAAATATAATATTATTTATATAAAAATATAATAATCATTATCAAGTCAACCTATATAAGTATCATAATAACTGTTTATATCATATTTCTACCTTAATACTGCATGAAAATTATCGTATAAATATTGTAAAAAACGTTTTATAATATCATTAATATAATCATCTGTCAGTGTTTTATAGATACTCTGAAATAACAATGTTAATGTAACACTTTTTTTACCATTTTTAATAGTATGTCCTGTATATATATCAGATATTTTAATTGTATGAATTTCATTTAAAAATTGTTTACGTAAACATAATACTAAATCTCCAATTAGCATATTTTCATTTACAATAATTGAAATATCTCTAATGCTATGCGGAAAATCTGATATTTTTTTTACAAAAACCTGATCTTTGAATTCTATCTTATGCCAAAATAATTCAAACACAAAAGTTGAATAATTTATATGCAATTTCTTTAAAACAAATGGATCTATTTCACCCATAATACCAATAATATGCTTATCAAGCATAATTTCTACACTATTGCTAACATGTAAACCAGGTATTTCTTTTCTTTTAAATATAATATTTTCTAAATATCCTATTGTATCAAAAATAGATTCAATATCTCCTTTTAAATCATAAAAATCAAACCGTCTAGCAGATATATCCCAATGATGCTTTTTATAATCGATATTACTAATAATTCCAGCAAAATGTAAGTTTTGATGTACACCTAACTTATTCATCAGGTCAGGTATAAAACATAACCCGCTTTCAAAAAAGCGTATTTCATGATGTTGACGGTTTTGATGATATAACAAAGTCTTTATTAAACCTGGCCAAATTGAACGCCGCATACATGACATATCTTGTGATATCGGATTCATTAAAGATAAATATTTTTGTTTTTTATGAAAATAACTTTGTATTTTAGGGTCAATAAAACTATAATTAATCACCTCATAATAACCGCGATCTATTAATGTATATTTTACTCGTTTTAAAAAATTTTCTAATTTATTACTCTGTAATATCATGCTTTTATTTATTAAAGGAACAGGTAATATTTTATCATATTGATAAATTCTCATCATATCTGAAATCACATCTTCAACACTTAATATATCCATACGCCAAGAAGGAGGAATCACATACCAAATATTATTTATTAAAATAATTTTATATTTTAATTGAATTAATATTTTTTCAATCACATCACGCGAAATATGATTACCAAGGATTTTAATAATATAAGTATGTGATAATTTAATTTTTCTATATATAAAATTATGATAATTATTAGATTGTATACATGTCCTTTTACTAACATTACCACCGCAAATTCTTATAAATAAATTTGTTGCATATTCTATTATTTGTTCTTGATACACCGGATCAACAAAATATTCACTTGTTTTAAATTGATATTTATTTTTTGCATAATAAAGAGAATGATTTAAAATATTAGGATCTATAAAAAATGATCCAATAAATAAATTTGTATCATTTACATTAATAGGTAACATATTAAAATCAATATTTCCTAAAAAGGATATAACATGATTATTGTACTTCATACAATACATATTATTATTTTTACAGCTAACAATAATATCATATATTTGATCAAAAAAACTAAATGAATATATCGATTGCCCTAATTCTATAAAAACATAATTAATAATATCTACAACAATATTTACAGAATTAATATCATATTTTCTTAATTTTTCCTTCATCCAAATAGGTGTTTTAATGTTTAAATTGATATTTCTAATCAATACCCCACAACAACGATAAACGATATTATGATCTTCAACACATATTTTACAATAGTCTGTAATAGTCACTGGTATATTTATACGCATGATTTTTGGGATTGGTAAATTATTTAAAATTGCAACATCACGAGCAACACCAAACGCACCTAATACATCTAATCTATTAAACATAGTATTAATTTTAATAATTGTATCTTGATAAAATATGTAATCCATAACACATAACCCAATCGAGCTAGAATATGGTAATACAATAATTGTATTTTTATAATCAATAAAACCTAAATCACTCAATGTACAAATTACACCTTCAGAGGTTATTCCTTGAATATTCATAGTTTCTATAATATTTTTGTTGCATAATTTTGCACCATGGCATGCAACAAAAACTTTCATATTTTTTGATACTATACCACTCTCACAAACAATATTAACAATTTTTTTACCAAGATTAATTTGCACAATAATTAAATAAGTAACATTAGGGTGTTGTTGCAATGCAATAATTTCACCAATATAAATATAACTAAATTTTTTTATATAATATTGAATATCTTCTACTTCTAAACCAGACATGGTTAACTGTTCGCAAATAGCTTGAATATTTAATTTTGTGTCAATCCAATTTCGTAAAGATTGCTCACTTAACTTCATTAATAATACCTGCCTTGTTTAAATTGTTGTAAAAATTTTAAATCATTTTTTAAAAATGCACGTAAATCATTTACTCCATAATATAACATAATCATACGTTCTATACCCATCCCAAAAGCCAGACCAGAATAAATTGTAGTATCAATATCAAATTGTTTTAAAATATTTGGATGAACCATACCACATCCTAAAACTTCTAACCAAGAATTGCTATGATTCATAATATCTACTTCTGCAGATAATACAGTAAATGGAAAATAAGATGCTCGAAATCTAAAAGTCATTTTTTTTTCAAAAAAAATACTTAAAAAATTCTTTATAATCCATTTTAAATTAGAAAAACTAATATCTTTATCAATTATTAAACCTTCAATCTGATGAAACATTGGACTATGTGTTTGATCATAATCTTTACGATATACTTTCCCCGGCATGATAATTTTAATCGGTAATTTCTTTTTCTCTAAAGCATGAATTTGCATATTTGATGTTTGAGTGCGTAATAAATCATTCGCATTAAACCAAAATGTATCTTGCATATTACGAGCAGGATGAAATACAGGTATATTTAAAGCATCAAAATTATGGTATTGATCTTCTACTTCAAAACCATTATAAATAATTTGAAAACCTAACTGACAAAAAATAGATTCAATATAATACAACATACCAGTAATTGGATGTATAGCACCAATATCGCTCCTTCTGCCTGGCAGAGAAATATCTATGTAAGGTGTATTTTTTTTTTTTTGAGTATATAAATCTTCAAGAAATATTTTTTTTATATTAATCAATGTATAAATTTTATTTTTAACAACATTAATTTTTTTACAAAAATATTTACGTTCTATTAATACCAAAGACTGAAATTTTTTAATATAATATGGAATTAAACCTTTTCTTCCAAGATATTTAATTCTTAATTTATCCAATTCAGTTGTTGTTTTAACATTACTGCATTCTGTTTTAAAAATAGTAAGAAATTGTTTATCATTAAATACAATATTTTCTTCGTTCACAATGCTACCTAAAAGTATATATTTATAAAAGCTTCCATAATAGGAAGCTTATATCAAAATATTAGTATCATACGATAAAATAATTATTATAAATTATTTTTTACATTTTCTACTAAGGTCTCAAAAGTACCATTATCAATAATAGCAATATTTGATAATATTTTACGATTAATTGTTATATCCATTTTTTTTAATCCAAACATAAAACTACTATATGAAATATCATGTATACGTACAGCTGCATTAATACGTGTTATCCATAATTTTCGAAATTGTCGTTTTTTTTGTCTTCTATCACGATATGCATATTGACCAGCTTTAATGACTGCTTGTTTTGCAACACGATAAACACGCGATCTAGCACCATAATATCCTTTCGCTTTTTTCAAAAGTTTTTTATGTTTTGAATGTGCAGTTACACCCCGTTTAACACGAGCCATGTACACCCCTTTCTAAAAATATTATCATAAATATTATAATCGTAAAAAAATTACATATACGGAAAAAAGGATCGCACATGATTTGTATCAGATTTTGATACCAAAATTTTTTTTTGCAAATGTCTTTTCCGATTAGATGTTTTTTTTGTTAAAATATGTCTTAAATTTGCTTGTTTTCGTTTAAATTTTCCATCATTAATATTCTTAAAACGTTTGGAAGCACTTTTCAATGTTTTCATCTTAGGCATAAATATGACCTGTACTAAAGTTAAATTCATAAAGTATTAATTTTTTTAGGTGATAAAATCATTAACATCTGACGACCTTCTATTTTTTTAGGAAATGACTCTATAATTGATATTTTCATTAAATCATCTTTAATCCTATTTAACATAGAAATACCAATATGTTGATATGCCATTTCTCGACCACGAAATCGTAATGTAATTTTTACTTTATGTCCTTGTTGTAAAAATCGTATTAAATGATTTACTTTAACATGATAATCACCAATATCAGTATTAGGCCTAAATTTTACTTCTTTAATTTGTATCGTTTTTTGTTTTTTCTTTTGTTCTTTCAAATTTTTACTTTTTTTGTATAAAAATTTACCATAATCCATAATACGACAAACAATTGGATTTGCATTAGGACTAATTTCTACTAGATCTAATTTTAATTTTCTTGCATATTGTAAACCTACATCAATCGTTACAATACCAATTAATTCGTTATTTACACCAATTAACCTAATTTTATTTGCTCGAATTTCATCATTAATACGATTATTTTTCATACATTGAATACGTTTACTCGATTTAATACTTATTCCTCCAAAGTTTATAGCACACGAAAATCAATTTCATACTGTATTTTTTTTATAAAATCCTTAATACTCATAATTGTAGTTTCATTATTTCTATCACGAACACTAATCTGATTATTACGTATTTCTTGATCACCACAAATTAATATATAAGGAATTTTTTCAACAATATACTTTCTTATTTTTAAATTAATTTTTTCATTCTTTATATTATATCGAACTCTAATATTTAATTTGCATAATTTAGCAGCCAGATCAATAACATATTGACTATGATTATCATTAATATTAATCAGCATCACTTGAATAGGTGATAACCATACTGGCATTAATCCTGAATATTGTTCTAATAAAATTCCAATAAATCGCTCTATTGATCCTAATATTGCACGATGAATCATAATTGGTATTTTACGATTGTTATTATCATCAATATAATATGATCCAAAACGATCTGGTAAATAAAAATCTAGTTGTATTGTACCACATTGCCATAATCTATTTAAGTAATCTTCTAAAATAAATTCAATTTTAGGACCATAAAATGCACCTTCGCCATGTTGATATTCAAAATCAAGATTACTATCAGATAACGCATATTTTAAACTTAATTCTGCTTTATCCCAAATTTCATCTGTTCCAATTCTTTTTTCAGGACGCGTAGAAAATTTAATATGAATTTTTTTAAACCCAAAGACTAAATAAGACTCTATAATCATATTAATACAATTAACTATTTCTTGTTGTATTTGATTTTGTGTACAAAATATATGCGCATCATCTTGTGTAAAGCTTTTTAATCGCATTAACCCATATAATGCACCAGATGTTTCGTTACGGTGACAAATACCAAATTCTGCTATTCGTACCGGAAGATCACGATATGATTTTAAATATTTATTAAATATTTGTATATGTGCGGGACAATTCATTGGTTTAATACAATATTTTTTATTGTCTGAATGTGTAAAAAAAATTGATTCAAAAAAATTTTCTAAATGACCACTAACATTCCATAAAGATTTACTTAACATAATCGGTGTATTTACTTCTTGATAATTCCATTTATTTAATTGCATACTCACAAATTTTTTTAATTCATTAAAAATGATCCATCCATTATGATGCCAAAATATCATACCTGGAGCTTCTTTTTGTTTATGGTACAAACGCATAATTTTATTGATTTTTCTATGATCTTGTTTATCTATCATTATTAATTTATCCAACTAAATCATACCATACATATTCTGTAAAAACTTATTCAAGATATAAAAATTACATATACTATTTGTTATTATTAAAAAGAAAAATTTTTTATCTTATCAAGATACAATATTTAAAAAATTAAAATACCTGTCATAAAAAAACATATTTTTTATCTTAAAATATATTTAAAATAATATTCTACTTACAATAGTACATAAATATAACTATTTTATAAAATAAAATATTATTTATACTTAATATTAAGCATACTATATTATATATGATACATACAAGAAAATTTTTTTATTTATAATAGTATGTGTATACTTGATATCACATATATAAAATATCACTAAAAATATAGCTTACCTAATTATAAATAAAAAAATAAAAATAAATCATCTCACTTAATATACTTAATAAAAATAATATTTTGTATCAAAATTCATAAATATATCACAAGAAGAATAACAGCTTATATAATCAATAATATTGCATAACACACATTATACAAGAACATTATAATATATTTTATAATTAAATCAATATTACTCTCATCATATATAATATAAAAGATACCAGTCACTTCGACTGGCATCATTTTTTATAAACGACGCTCAATAGATTTCGCTAACTGTGCAATAACACGTAAACTATCGTCCCATCCCAAACAAGGATCAGTAATTGATTTACCATATATTAAATTTTGTTTAGGAAAAGCATTCTGTGTCCCTTCTTTTAAAAAACTTTCAATCATTACGCCAGAAATATTTTTTGTACCATCAACAATTTGTTTACATATTGAATCTGCTACATCACATTGCACACGATGCTGCTTTAAACAATTACCATGACTACAATCAATCATAACATATTCCGGTAACTGAAATTTTCTTAATTTTTTTACTGCATTCTGAATATCATCAGCATGATAATTTGGATGTTTTCCTCCTCTCATAATGATATGCGAATAAGGATTACCAGTAGTATGATTAATTGTCATTTGACCGCTTTTATTTGGAGCAAAAAATAAATGTCGTACTTGAGCTGCACGAATTGCATCAATCGCAATATTAATATTGCCATCTGTGCCATTTTTAAAGCCAACCGGACAAGATAATGATGATGCCATTTCCCTATGAATTTGACTTTCAGTGGTTCGAGCTCCAATCGCTCCCCAACTAATCAAATCTGCAATAAATTGTCCAAGAACCATATCTAAAAATTCTGTTGCAGCTGGCATACCTATTGCATTAATATCTAATAATAGTTTTCTTGCTACTGATAACCCGTGATTCACTTTAAAACTATTATCAAGATCAGGATCTGAAATTAATCCTTTCCAGCCAACAACAGTTCGTGGTTTTTCAAAATAAGTACGCATAACAATTTCAAGTTGATTACAGTATTGTTTACGTAATGTGAATAATTGTTGTGCATATTCTACAGCAGCAATAGGATCATGTAATGAGCAAGGACCAATAATTACCAATAATCGTTTATCCCTTCCTGTCATGATATTTGCGATATTTAATCTTGTAAGAATAACATTATCAACAATATCTGAAGTTAATGGATATCGTTTTGCTAAATCTACAGGCGTAATTAATGGATCAATGCGTATAGTACGCAATTCATCTGTTTTTCTCATATTATTCTCAAAATCAAGTTATTTTTAAACTATAAATATAATAATATAATTAAATAAATATAATGAAATTTCATAAAATCGATATTCTACCATCATCATTTCTTTTATTAAAACATACACAACATAAATAATACGATCAAATCAATATCATGACAGATTTATTACTAAAATTTAAAAATATGTTCTAATATAATGTAAAATACATAACTATAATTATGTTAAATATTTGAAAAAATAAATATATGCATATTAAAAAAAAAAAATGGACAGGTATTACACTTACAAAAACAGCACAAAAATATTTTTATAACTTAATCCAAAAAGAAAAAAATATAATTGGTATCAAAATTGAAGTTAAAAAATCAGGATGTGCTGGCTTTCGATATCAGTTATCATTTTTAAAAACACATCACCTAAAACATGAAAGTGAGTTTTATATTTACGAAAATAAATATATTAAAATATATATCCCAAATAAATATATGGTTTGGTTAGATAAAACACATATAGATTATGTAACAACCGATGGCATTAATATGTATATTAAATTTATAAATCCAATAATTAACAAATATTGTGGGTGCGGTGATAGTTTTCATATAACGTGTTAAATACAAGATAGTGTATTACCATAATAATAAAAGATGTTTTTTTTTACCTTTAGTTAATATGGTAAATTTATTAAATAATTTATCTAAATTATTAAATTTATAATTGGGATTATTTTCTTTTCTATTATTAACCTTAATTGCATGACTAGTCACTAAACGGTATGCATCACTACGTGATGCAGCAAATTTCGCGTTTACTAATACTTGTTTTAAATCTTCTGTAGATACTGGTATAGAATATATACCATCTTGTTGTAACTGATAAAAATCAGTTTTTTTTAACTCCTCAATATTTCCATTAAATAAATTATTAGTAATTCTTTGTACAGCACATAATTGATTTTTACCATGTACAAATTGTGTAACAAAATTTGCAAGCATTAATTTAACCTCTTGAATGTTGCAATTTGAATTATACATGTCCTGAATTGTTTTTAAATCAATAAAAGTAAATAACTTTAACAAAGGATATACTTGTTTATCATCTATATTCAACCAAAATTGATAAAAAGTATACGGACTAGTACGTTTACTATTTAACCAAATTGTTTTGTTTTTCTCAGTTTTACCAAATTTTACACCATCTGAAGAAATCAATAGTGGAATAGTAAATCCAAAAACTTGATCACGATATATTTTACGTATTAAATCAATACCAGAAACAATATTTCCCCACTGATCTGCACCACCAATTTGTAAAGTCACTTTATGTGTTTTATATAAATGTAAAAAATCGTATGCTTGTAGTATACTATAAGAAAATTCTGTAAATGATATTCCTTGATCAGCTCTATGAATACGATTTTGGACTGATGCTTTATTTATCATATTATTTACTGAAAATAATTTCCCTGTATCACGCAAAAATGAAATTATATTAATTTCTTTAAACCAGTCATAATTATTTACAATAATCAGTTTTTCTAATTGTTTTTCTTGAAAAAAAATTTTTAATTGATTAATAATATTTTGAGTCCATTTAAATAATTGATCTGGTATTTCTAATGTTCTCTCTTTTTCTTTAAAACTAGGATCACCAATTAAACTAGTAGCATAACCTAATAAAACGATAATTTTATGGCCATATTTTTGAAACCATTTTAAACACAATAGTGGTAATAAATGTCCAATATGTAAACTATCAGCTGTGGGGTCAAAACCACAATACACGGTAAGATTAGAATTTTCAAGTCTAAGTGTGAAATCAACAATATTACTAATATTATTAATAAATCCTCTAGATTTTAATTCATAAAATAAATTTTTTGTACTCATAAAATATTAAATTACCTAATCACGATATAAAAAACGAAAATGAATAATACAAAATACATGAAACATATCTGTTATTACCAAAGATATTATATATGAGATACATTCTTAACAGAATAATACTTCAGATAATAATCTAATTTATCTACAACAATTTGTGTATAATAATCAACTTCAATATTTACTATTGAATTAATGGTTTTATTCTTAATATTTGTAGAAATAATGGTTTCTGGCACAAAATATACACAAAAAATGTTTTTATATACATCACTAACAGTTAAACTGATACCATTAACACCAATAAAGCCCTTTAAGAAAATATATTTCATAATACGATCATTCTTTACCTGAAAGAAAATTTTTTTATTATTATTATAATTAATAACATTTAATATTTTGGCTGTTCCTATAATATGCCCAGACATTAAATGCCCACCTACTTCATCACCAAATTTTAACGACCGTTCAATATTCACTAAAGAACCAATTTGCAATAATCCAAGATTTGTTGTCTTTAAAGTTTCATCCATTGCATCAAAATAAATATTATTATCATACATTTTTGAAACAGTTAAACAACAGCCGTTATTTGAAATCGAATCTCCAATTTTAATATCATGTATTAAATATGATGGGAATTGCATTTTAAATGTTTGAAAATTTTTTTGTTTTTGAATAGATAATACTACAGCAATTCCATGGACGATACCAGTAAACATATTTACCCTATATAATAAAATAAAAAATTAATTATAATATAATAATTTATATATTATAAATTATTACAAAAAACAAATATTATATATTCATAATATTATGATATATAATGTATTAAATTAATTTAATTAACACTAGCGTTCGTAACTCAGTTGGTTAGAGTGTCACCATGACATGGTGAAAGTCAGTGGTTCAAATCCACTCGAACGCACAAGTAATACCTCTATTTTAACTACATGACATATTTAGGTTTTAAAATTTGATTAAAGACTTTATAAAAAATATTAAAAATAACCAAAAAATTTTAATTTCTTATAGTGGTGGATTAGATTCAACAGTATTATTATACCAACTAATACCATTTATCAAACAAATCCCGTTTTTAAAATTACGTGCAATTCATATTAATCATCAATTAAATAAACAATCTTTTTCATGGGCTCAATATTGTCGAAAAATATGTAAAAAATATTCCATTCCAATCATTATTAAAACATTACATATCCAAACCAAAAATAATATTCAAGAAACTGCAAGAAAATTACGTTATAAAATTATTGCAGAACATATGTTACCAGATGAAATATTAGTAACCGGACATCATAGCAATGATCAATGTGAAACATTATTCTTATCATTAAAAAGAGGTAGTGGAATTTCTGGATTATCCGGAATATTACAAAAAAGTTTTTTTAATAAAAATAAAAAAATTATTCGACCATTATTAAATATTTCAAAAGAACAATTAGAGACATGGGCTATAAAAAAAAATATTAATTGGGTTGAAGATGATAGTAATTACATCAATAAATATGACCGGAATTTTATTAGAAATAAAATTATTATACCAATACAAAAAAGATGGCCATATTTCATACAAAACTGTATTCGAAGTATGCGATTATGTTATGATCAAAATATAGCCATAAATTATTTTTTAGATCAAATCATTCATGATATTTCATTATTTACTGATACATTAAACATTTCAAAATTTTATATATATCCTAAAGCAATACAAATATTATTACTAAGAAGATGGATGTTTTTTAACCAAAAACATCACATATCCTATAATGAAACAAAAAATATTTACAATAATATTATTACAACAAAAAACCAAAACACGATTAATAGAATAAATATAAAAAATATTTCAATTCAAAAATATAAAAATAATATCTTTTATATTCCAAAACATCAAAATATTAAAAATAGAATTTTATTTTGGTTTGATTATTATAAACCATTAAAATTACCAAACCATCTAGGATATATTATACAAGATCAATATGGTATGTTATTACCAAAACCAAATACATCTGATTTAATTAATATACGATTTCAACTTTATGAAAATATTCGTACAGATATAGGGGAAACAACACGAAAAAACTTCTGGCAAAAAAATAAAATTGCGCCCTGGAATCGAAATCGTATACCAATATTATTTTATAATACAAAATTAATTGCTATTATGGGTTTTTTAGTAATTAAAAATCAACATACATATACTAATACCTGGAGATTATCATGGATCGATTTCATTATTTAAATAAATCATCCACATTATTAATATTAATTCTTGGGTATAAAGTTTTAAAAATAGAAATGCGATGATTTAACAATGGCAGATGTATGCTATTCCAATCTAAAATAGTTAATAAAAATTTTTCAGATCTATGCACTAAATTTGGTACAATAGGTTTTAAATAAATCATAATTATTCGAAATAAATTAATTACCATCGAACAAATTTCTTGTAATTTTATGTTATTTTTTGGAATTAATATTTTCCATGGTGCTTGATGATTAAAGTATTGATTTGCAATTTCAGATAATTGTATAACTTCATGTATCACTAAATTAAATTCTCTATTTTCAAATAAATGTTTTATTTTATATGATACAGAAATAAATTTTTTATATAATTGCTCATTTTCTAATTTTTTTGATAACATACTATCAAAATATTTATTTAAAAAACTTGCACTACGAGATGCCAAATTAACAATTTTATTTACAAGATCAGCATTAATTTTATGAATAAAATCTTGCACATTAAACTCAAAATCTTCTATCTTAGATGATAATTTTGAAGCATAATAATATCGTAAACTATCAGAATCAAAATATTCCAACCATTTTCGTACAGTAATTAATTCATTTTTTGATTTCGACATTTTTATACCATGAATTTTGACATGTCCATGTACAAAAATTTGAGTCGGTTTTCTAAATTGCATACTCTCTAACATTGCTGGCCAAAATAAAACATGAAAATAAACAATATCTTTACCAATAAAATGATATAATTCTGTAGTAGAATTTATATTCCAAAATTCATTAAAATCCAATAATCTGTTATTATTACATAAAGTTTTAAATGTACTCATGTAAGCAATTGGTGCATCCATCCATACATAAAAATATTTATTTTTTAAATCAGGAATTTTAAAACCAAAATAGGGTTTATCTCTCGAGATATTCCAAGCCTTAAGATCCGTGTTAAACCATTCTTTCATTTTATTTACAACATGTTTATTTAACACATCAGTTTTCATCCATCGATATAAATTATTTTGCAAAACTGTCAAATTAAAAAATATATGTACTGAATTACGTAAAACAGGCGCAATATTTGAAATAGTTGATATTGGATTAATTAAATCAATAGTTTTATATACAGCATTACATGCTTCACAATGATCACCATATTGATCTATTGTATAACAATTTGGGCAAGTACCTTTAACAAAACGATCAGGTAAAAAAATATTTTCTTGCACATCATATAATTGTGTAATTGTATTTAATGTAATTAAATTATTAATTTTTAAAGTATAATATATTTTTTTTAAAAAATATAAATTTATACTATGATGTGTAGAAGAATAATTATTATATGAGATATTAAAACACTCTAAATCATGTATATGTTGTTTAAAGATTTCAGATATTAATTTTTTTGGTTGAATATGTAATGCACGAGATTTAAGCAAAATTGGCGTACCATGTGAATCATCTGCACAAATAAACCAAACTTCATGTCCTAACATACGTTTGTAACGTACCCATATATCTGCCTGAATATGTTCTAATAAATGGCCAATATGCATAGAACCGTTTGCATAAGGTAATGCGCAAGTAACTAAAATTTTTTTTTTAAAATCATAATTTTCATCAAGTCATAAAAAACTGTTATAATAATCAGTATATAAAAATATTTTAAATAGATTAATATGTAACATAAAGCAATGCATTAATCTATTTAAACGTTATATACTATGATATGTTAAAAAATAAATTTACCAATTTGTATGATACAAACCTTCTTTATCACACCTTTTGTAACTATGAGCTCCAAAATAATCTCTTTGTGCTTGTATTAAATTAGCAGTAGAATTTATAGATCGGTAACCATCATAATAAGTAATTGCCGCGGAAAAAGCAGGAATAGATATACCTTGTTGAATTACATAAGATACAATTTCACGTAATGCATAATGATATCTATTGGAAATATCCTGAAAATAAGGCGATAACAATAAATTAATTATTACATCATCATATTTATATACTTCAACAATTTTGTTTAAACAGGACGCTTGAATAATACAACCTGCACGAAAAATTTTCGCAATTTCACCACATTTTAAATTCCAACAATATTTCTTAGACGCACTCCCTAATTGTGAAAATCCCTGAGCATATGATATAATCTTACCAAGATACAACGATTGCCTTAGTTTTTCTATAAAATCAGTTTTATTATGAACAATCGGAGTAACTGTAGGACCTAATAATATTTTTGAAGCCAGAGCACGTTGTGACTTTAATGATGATAAAAACCTTTCAAAAACAGAACTAGTAATAATAGTTAACGATTCTTCTAAGTCCAAGGCTTCTTGACATGTCCACTTGCCGGTGCCCTTACTAACCGCAACATCTAAAATACAGTCTATCAAATCATCATTACCATCTTTTTTTAATAAAATATTTTTAGTAATACCAATTAAATAACTATTTAATTCACCTTGATTCCAATTCTTAAAAATATCAGCAATTTCTTGATTATTTAAATTTAAAATATTTTTTAGTATACCATAAGTTTCTGCAATCAATTGCATATCAGCATATTCAATACCATTATGTACCATTTTTACATAATGACCAGAGCCATCAGGACCGATATATGATACACACGATTCTGATTCATATTTTGATGATATAGAATTTAAAATAGGCTCAACTACTTTATATGCTTGTATATCTCCACCAGGCATAATTGATGGACCGGTTAACGCTCCATATTCACCGCCTGATATTCCAGCACCAATAAAGTGAATATTATTTTTTAATAATTCATTATATCGATGAATGGTATCTTGATAAAATGAATTACCACCATCAATAATAATATCACCAGAATTTAAATAGGGGATAAGAGAGGTAATCACACTATCTGTAGAATTACCCGCTTGTATCATTAATATAATACATCGTGGTTTTTTTAAAGAATTAATAAACTCTTTAATAAAAAAATAAGGTAATATATTTCTTGGTTGATTCTGTACAACATCTTTTGTTTTTTGTGCAGTACGATTAAAGATAGCGACATTATAACCATGATTTGCAATATTCAAGGCTAAATTACGGCCCATAACAGCCATACCAACTACTCCAATATCATTTTTTTTCATATTGTATAACTCCAGAACATGCAATTTAACAATTTTATGAAATATGATATATAAAAATAAAATTTATATTAATTAAAATGTACTTATTTTTTAATTATTCTGATTACGTAAATTTAACTTTTGTATGATATTAATAAAATTTAAATTCTGATTATGTAATAACACTAATAAATGATATATTAAGTCAGATGATTCATTAATTAAATCTTCTTTATTTGTGTTAATAGCAGCAATAACCGTTTCCACTGCTTCTTCTCCTACCTTTTGAGCTATTCTATTAATACCATTATTATGTAATTGTGCAGTATATGATTTATTGATAGAAAAATTTTTTTTTTGTTTAATACTTTCTTCTAAATAAAAAAAATCCGTGTAATTGGATTTTTTTCCATTAAAACAACTAGCGTTGTCTAGATGACATGTTTTACCTGTCGGATTAACTAAAAATAATACACTATCCTGATCACAATCAATAATAATATCCATTACCTTTAAAAAATTACCCGATATCTCACCTTTAGTCCATAGTCTTTGTTTTGTTCGGGAATAAAAAGTTATTTCTTTATTTCTTATTGTAATATTTAATGCGTCTTGATTCATATAACCATGCATTAAAATTTCAGAGGAAAAAATATTTTGTATAATACACGGAATTAATCCATGAACTTTTTTCCAATTAATACTCAATAATTGTTTATTATTTAACATAATCTAATTCTGATCCCTTGTTGTATTAAAAAATTTTTTAATTGTTGAATACTAAAAATATTTTTATGAAATACAGATGCAGCTAATGCACCATCAATATTAGTTTCCTGAAATACATGAAAAAAATCCGACATGGTACCAGCTCCTCCAGATGCAATTAATGGAACATGACAAATACCCTTAACAGCTTTAAGTTGTTGTAAATCATATCCATTACATACACCATCTTGATTCATCATGTTAAGTACAATTTCTCCTGCTCCTTTTTTTTGTACTTCTCTGACCCATGTCATTGTATCCCAACATGTTTTTTTCGTGGATTCTGTACGGCCAGTATATTGACATACTACGTATTGTTGAGTTCGTTTATCAAACCAAGAATCTATACCAACGACAACACACTGTGATCCAAATCTATCAGCAATACGTGAAATTAAATCAGGATTATTAATAGCCGGAGAATTAATTGAAATTTTATCTGCACCAAAAGACAAAATATCCTTTACATCGTAAATATTTTGAATCCCTCCTGCAACACAAAATGGAATATCAATGACTTCTGCAATTTCAGATATCCATTTTTTATTTACTAAACAATTATTTGTTGATGCTTGAATATCATAAAATACTAACTCATCAGCACCGTCTTGAGTATATTTTTTTGCAAGATCAACAATATTACCCATAATAACATGATTACGAAACTGTATACCTTTCACAACATGCCCGTCTTTCACATCGAGGCAAGGGATAATCCTTTTTGCCAACATTGTATTGCCTCCAAAATAGTAAACTTATTTTCCAGTAAACTTTTTCCTAAAATTACTCCATGTACACCTACTTTATTCAGTTCAATGATATCATTTAATGAACAAACACCACCAGAAGATTGAAAATAAATATTAGAAAATTGTTTAATTAGATTTTGATAAAGTATTAAATTTGGTCCTAATAAAGTACCATCTTTAGATATATCTGTACATAATACATACTTAATACCTATATCAGATAAATTTTTTAATACATTTTCTAAACAAAGATTAGTATTTTTTTTCCAACCGTTAATAAAAATACGATTAATATTATTTTTAATATTTATATCTAACGCTGCAACAATATATTCACTACCATAATAATGAATCCACTTTTCAACATCATGCATGTGATTAATAATTGCAGTTCCAATCACCACACGTTTCACGCCATGTAATAACAAATATTCTATATCTCGTTCGGAGCGAACACCACCGGCAAATTGTATATAATTTCCAAATGTATGAATAATTTTATCAAAAATTTTGTTTCTATCATTACTAGGAGAACGCGCAGACTCTAAATCAACTATATGAATAATTTTAACTCCGTGTAATAAATATTTTTCTATTAAATCATATACATCGTAATTATAATATTGTGCTAAATCATACTTCCCTTGATATAAGCGCACTATTTGACCATTTAATATATCAATTGCTGGAATAATCATAGTATTAAATCTCTAAAAAATTGAATATTAGTGTTGAACCTACAGAACCAGATTTTTCGGGATGAAATTGTACTCCAAAAAAATTATTTTTTTGAATAACTGAGCTGAATTTTACATTATAATCAGTACTAGCAATTGTATATTTATTTATAGGAAAAGCATAACTATGAATAAAGTAAAACCATGAACCTGATTGAATATTATTAAATAACGGATGAGATTTATCAAAAAAAACTTGGTTCCAACCTGTATGAGGTAGTGGTAATGTTTGTGAATTTAATAATGTAACCGGAGTATTAACAATACCTAACATTTCTATTCCATGAGATTCTGCACTACAAGAAGAAAATAATTGCATACCTAAACATATTCCTAATGTTGGACATGCACTATCTTTAATTACTTGAATAAGATTACTGCTTGATAATTGTTTGATAATTTCTGAGGCACTACCTACACCAGGTATAAATAATTTATCAGCATTTTTAATAATATCATGATCAGTTGTAATAGTAGCCTGATAACCTAATTTTTCAATAGATAATTTCAAAGATAACAAATTAGCACAATTTGTATCTAAAATTACTATATTCATTTATAATATTCCTTTTGAAGTAGGTAATATAGTACCAGAAATACTAACTGCTTGTTTTAAAGATCTAGCAAATGCTTTAAAAAGACTTTCAATTCTATGATGATCATTAATACCTGAACTAATCAAATGAATTGTACTTTTCATAGAATAAGCTAATGAGCGAAAAAAATGTTCAACCATATCTGTACTAAAATCACCGACAAATTGACGATTAAATTCACCAATAAATTTTAAATATGGTCTTCCAGAAATATCTAATAAACAATATGCTGAACTTTCATCCATAGGTATATGAAACCCAAATCTATTAATTCCCATCTTATTACCTATACATTTTAACAACGTATGCCCTAAAACAATACCAGTATCCTCAATAATATGATGATCATCAACATCAATATCACCTTTAACATGAATATTAACCAAAATATTACTATGAATTGCAATTTGTTCTAACATATGATTAAAAAAATTAATACCAGTATTAATATTGCTAATACCAGGTTTATCTAACCATAACTCAATTTTTATTTTAGTTTCTGTAGTATGTCTTACACTTGTAAAATATCGTGTATTATTAGCAATAACATTATAAATACAATTCCAGTCAAAACTATTTTTGTTATATAGTATACCTTGAATACCCATATTTTTTGCTAATTCAACATCTGTCTCTCGATCTCCAATCACATAACAATTTTTTTTATCTAAAGATTTTTTTATTATCCAAGGTTTCACTAATTCAATATTAGGTTTGCGACAATTACATAAATCATTTTCAAAATGCGGACATATTAATATATAATCAAAAAATATCCCTTGTGAAGCAAATATATCAACCATGAACTTATGTGGTACAATAAATGAATCATATGGTAACCTTTTAGTATATAATCCGTCTTGATTAGTAATCATGACCAATTTAAAATTTAATGTAATTAACTTTTTTAACACTATAATAACATCAGGTTCAAATATTAGTTTATGAAGATGATCCACTTGAAAATTATCAGTAGGTTCGTGAATTAATGTTCCATCACGATCAACAAACAATATTTTATCTTGCACAATATAACTTCCTTCCAAACAAGAACATTAATTTAATGATATAATTTTTAGCGCACTGATTAAACGTAAACACTCTTTTTTAGTGCCAACAGATATTCTAATACATTCTTGTAAACTAGGTTCATGTGTTTGATTTCTTAAAATTATCCCTTGACTCCATAATACATCAAATATATTTTTAGCATTATAGAATTGCACTAAAATATAATTAGTTTCACTATGAAAAATATACTGTACCAAATCACTTTTTTTTAAAAACCGTAATAAATAAATTTTATTCTCCTGTAATTGTAAGACTCGGTGTTTCATATCAAAAATTGCAGATGGTAATAATGCTTGTTTAGCAATATTAATTGACGGGACTGGTAATGGATACGGAGTAATTATTTTACTTAATAATTTTATGATATCTTTATGAGCTAAAGTAAATCCACATCGTATACCAGCTAAACCAAAAGCTTTAGATAGCGTTCTTAAAATGACTAAATGTACAAAACGTTTTAATAAAAATACAATATTTTCACGCATACAAAACTCAATATATGCTTCATCAATAACAACAATAGTTTTACCAACAGTGTATGTTAATATTTTAATAATACTATCAATATCTAATATATGCCCGGTAGGGTTATTTGGACGACATATATATATTATTTTAACAAGATGTAATGTTTTCTTAATTTTAGAAAAATTTAAAGATACATTATTAATCATCGGTACAATCACATTTTTAATACCATAAATTTCTGCAATTTTAGAATACATTGTATAGGTGGGTGAAAATGTCATAATTGCATCTCGATACGGGATACAAAAAACACGCATCAGTAATTCAATTGCTTCATCAGAACCCCGACTGACTAAAATATTTCCTACATGCAGATTAACATAATCAGAATATTGTAAAATTACTTCTTTCGGTTGACATTCCGGATAACGATTTACAATAACATTTTTTATACTATACGTATTAAAAACAGGTAATTCGTTTGCATTTAATAAAGTGTGTCCTATTCCTCCAATTGATCGTGCGGATTGATATGCTTTCAAAAACACAATATCTTTTCTGGACAATTTTTGAATACTATTTTCCATATTTATCCTTCATCGCATTACATCGTACTGTTACAGCATGTGCATGAGCGTCCATTTTTTCAGAAAATGCTAATGTTTGCACTACTTTGGCAATATTTTTTAATCCAAATGGTGTTAATTCTTGTATAGTCATCTTCTTTTGAAAATCTATTATACCTAACCCGGATGCAGCAACAGCATAACCATTAGTAGGTAATACGTGATTTGTTCCTGAAGCGTAATCTCCAACCGACTCAGGGGACCATGGTCCTAAAAATATAGACCCAGCATTGGTAATACCATGTATTAATTTTCTAGGATATTTTGTTTGAATGATTAAATGTTCTGGAGCATACATATTAGATATTTGAATACATTCTGATAAATCTTTAGTTAAAATAAATTGATGATTTTTTAATGACTTTAAAATAATATTTTTTCTAGATAAACTAGAGACCTGTTGATTAATATGTAATAACACCTTTTGTAATATATTAATATTATCAGATACAATAATTACTTGTGAATCAACACCATGCTCTGATTGTGATAATACATCAGCGGCAACAAAAGCCGGATTCGCAGTTTTATCAATGATAATTAATAATTCTGAAGGACCTGCAATCATATCAATTGCTAAACCAGGTAATAATTGAGTTAATTGTATTTTAGCTTCAGTAACATATAAATTACCTGGACCAAATATTTTATTCACTTTAGGGATAGTCTGCGTACCAAATCCAAGAGCTGCAATAGCTTGTGCGCCCCCTACTTCAAAAACATGATGAATATTACACAACTTAGCAATATATAAAATTTCATTGCTGATAGGAGGAGGAGAACATAATATAATATTTTTACATCCTGCAATAATCGCAGGTATTGATAACATTAATGCAGTAGATAATAAAGGAGCAGATCCTCCCGGTACATATAATCCTACTGATTGTATCGGAGTAAAAACTTGTTGACATCGAACACCAACTTGCGTATACACATCAATAGAATTTATTTTTTGTTTATTATGAAAAAATTGAATATTTTTTTTGGCAATTAAAATAGCGTGTTTTAAAGAATCTGATATAATAAATTCCGAATTATTAATTCTATCTTGTGATACAGTTATTGTTTTTAAATCTATTTTATCAAATATTTTAGTATATTTGAATATCGCATTGTCTCCACATCTTCGAATCTCATCTAAAATTAACTTAATTCGTGTTTTTAAATCATCTGATGCAATAATATTCGGTCGTAATAATATATTATTTCTTTGATGCTGATTTAACCTATACCAATAAGATATTTCATGATTCGCAAACATATTTATTCCATCATTTTTTCGATTGGTAAAACCAAAATTGAACTAGCTCCTAAAATCTTTAATTTCTCCATCGTCTCCCAAAATAACGTTTCACTACTAACCATATGTATCGCTACTTTATCCGTTTCACCCGCTAACTTAGATACTGTCGGATGTTCTGCCCCATGTAATAACGATATTACAGATTGCAATTTAGAATACGGCGCATGTAACATAATATATTTTGATTCCCTGGCTTTAATCACACCCTGAATACGGGTAATTAATTTATTAATCAATGTTTTTTTTAAATCAGAAATATATCCTATTCTAGATACTAAGCATGCTGTAGAAGAGTAAATTACTTCTACTTCTTTTAAACCATTAGCTTCCAATGTAGCTCCAGTTGAAACCAAATCACAAATAGCATCAGCTAAACCAGCACTTGGTGCAACTTCTACAGAACCATTTAACATAAAAAAATTAAAATCGACATCTTTTTTATTAAAATATTTTTTTAATAAATAAGGATATGATGTTGCAATACGAGCATGACTTAACGATTGAATATCAATATATTCTTGATTAATAGGCACTGCTAAAGATAATCTACAAGAACCAAAATCTAAACGTTGTATAATTTTATATAATAATTTAATAGGTTGCACATTGCGACGTAACGATTCTTCTTCAATAACATTTTCACCAATAATACCCAAATCTACTACTTGATCCATTACTAGACCAGGAATATCATCATCTCTGACACGAACAACATCAATAGGCATATTTTCAGCAAAAGAAATTAACTGTTGTTGTTTTAAATTAATTTTTATTCCGCATTGTGTTAATAATTTTATAGATTCTTTACTTAAACGACCGGATTTTTGTATAGCAATACGTAATCTATTTTTATTAAACATGAATTTACCTTGCTAACATTACTAAAGATATTAAATATGCTAATCTTGTATTAATTTATATAATACATTAAAAAATTTTATACTGTAATATTATGATTTCCAAAATATGACATATATAATATTATAATGAATGCAATTTTTATTATAAA
This sequence comes from Buchnera aphidicola (Takecallis taiwana), assembly GCF_039355125.1. NCBI lineage: Bacteria > Pseudomonadati > Pseudomonadota > Gammaproteobacteria > Enterobacterales > Erwiniaceae > Buchnera > Buchnera aphidicola. Next base: position 75,784 of record NZ_CP134979.1, on the reverse strand, counting down.
AAACTACTAATATATTAATTTTTACAGATCAATATTTAATAATGATCATTTTTTATAATTCATTAATACAAATAATGTTGTATTTTTACCAAACATGATTGGTGCTTGATAAAAAGCCAGTACATCTGGATGTTTTGACAACCAAACCGGAATATAATTTTTTAAAATATTTTTACCATGACCATGTATTACTCCAAAACAAAATATGCGTTCTTTATAACATGTAAAAATTAACTTACCTAATTCTTGTTGTGCTTGATATTGATTTAAACCATGGCAATCTATACAAATTTCAGGAACATAAATCTTTTTTTGTAGTTTCTTTAATTCGGTGATTAAAAATTTTTCACGAACATATGAAACTGGATTCTTATCAATAACTTTATGTGGAACATGTGCATTAAAAAATTGAATATGAGCATCTTGATTACATAAATCACGTTTTTTAGCATATTGATTATTTTTTTGATGTGATTTTTCATGAAAAACAGTATCTTGTTTTATTTTTTTAACATTTTTAATCTCTTTATAAAAATAAGATATATCTTTAAAATTATCCAATGGCGTTTTTTTCATTATAGGATTTCCAAAAAATTATGTATCTTATACATGCTTGAATTAATATTATTAGTTATAATTTTTTTTATAATTATTTAAAATAAATATTTACCACATTGCAAAACATATTATCATAACAATATTTTATTTATACAATAATAATTGTGAATTATATTTTATATATCATAAGATGAATAATTAAAAATGTCAGCTTTGAAAACATATAATATAAAAAATAATTTTTATAAAATCTTGCATGGAGATAAAATATGCCAGGTAATACAATTGGTAAAATCTTTAAAGTACATACCTTTGGTGAATCCCATGGTATTGCTCTAGGATGTATTATCGACGGGATGCCTCCAGGAATAAAAATATCAAAAACATACATACAACATGAATTAAATCGTAGAAAACCTGGATCTTCAAAATATACTACACCACGTCGCGAAACAGATAAAATTAATATTCTTTCTGGAGTATTTAACGGTATTACTACAGGAACAAGCATTGGTTTAACCATTAATAATTTAGATCAACGTTCACAAGATTATAATGCTATACAACATATATTTCGACCGGGACATGCTGATTATACATACTATAAAAAATATGGAATACGCGACCATAGAGGAGGCGGGCGATCTTCGGCACGAGAAACCGCTATGCGAGTAGCAGCAGGAGCATTTGCTAAACAGTATTTAAAAAATATCTATAATATTAATATTAGAGGATACTTATCACAGTTAGGTACAATATCATGTCAATTAAAATCTTGGGATGAAGTAAATAATAACCCTTTTTTCTGTGCCGATATTCAGAAAATACACCTATTGAAAAAAAAAATCCAACAACTAAAAAAAGATGGAAATTCCATAGGAGCAGAAGTAACAATAATAGCTGAAAATACACCAATAGGATTAGGTGAACCAGTATTCGATCGATTAGATGCCGATTTAGCACATGCATTAATGAGTATTAATGCAGTTAAAGGAATTGAAATAGGTGATGGATTTTCTGTAGTTCAACAACTAGGAAGTGAAAATCGAGATGCAATAACAAAAAAAGGATTTTTAAGTAATCATGCCGGAGGTATCTTAGGTGGTATCAGTAATGGACAACCAATTATCGCAAAGATTGCATTAAAGCCAACATCAAGTATTAATATGTCGATTCAAACAATCACAGAAGATAATCAAGAAACACAAGTTAAAGTTAAAGGCAGACATGATCCATGTGTAGGTATTCGTGCAGTACCCATTGCAGAGGCTATGACTGCAATTATTATTATGGATCATGTATTAAGATTTCAAGCACAATGCGGAAAAATTACACCTATAGACTAAAATAATATCTTATTATCACAATAACAGTACAATTATACTACTAATTGTTTAGTAGTATAAAGATACATATTTATAAAAATGTATGTTAATATTATATAATTTAGATCTATAATAAAATTATTATTATAATCTTTTAACCCTAACTAATCTTGAAAATATATGTAAAGTTATAATTTAATACTTTAAATCTATAAAATTAATAAAACATCTATAATATTAAAATTTATCAATATAATTACAATTTTAATTAAATATTTTTATCAATTATATAATAAAATATATATACAATGTATGAAAACAATTTCAATAAAAAATAATGTCAACACATCTATAGTTCATTTTTTTCGTAATATATGATCCAAAAATTGATTGTGATTGCACTAACAATATAATCAATTTTATCGGAGAAAAAATATGTTTAGAGGTAGTATTGTTGCAATAATTACACCCATGACCGAAAAAGGACAAATTTGTCGTCATAGTTTGAAAAAACTTGTTCAATATCATATTCATAATCATACAAAAGCCATTGTCTCTGTTGGAACAACAGGAGAATCTGCAACATTAAATAAAAATGAACATCATTATACTATCTTATCAACAATAGAATTTGCAGATGGTAAAATACCAATCATTGCAGGAACTGGAGCTAATTCAACATCTGAAGCTATTGCATTAACAAAAAAACTAGAAAATTCAGGTATTTATGGTTGTTTAAGTGTAGTACCTTACTACAACAAACCAACACAACATGGATTATATCAACATTTTCAAGCAATTGCAGAAAATACAAATATGCCTCAAATTTTATACAATGTACCTAGTAGAACCGGTTGTGATATGTTACCTGAGACTGTAATTAAATTATCTAAATTAAATAATATTATTGGGATTAAAGAAGCCACCGGAGATTTAACAAGAATTCATAAAATTAAAGATCATGTAAAAAAGAATTTTTTAATTATAAGTGGTGATGATATTACTGCATTGGATTTTATGCAACTTGGAGGTGATGGAGTAATATCTGTTACCGCAAATATTGCAGCAAAAGAAATGTCAAAAATGTGTCGTTTAGCTCTAAAAAATGATTTTATTAATGCAAGATTAATTAATACAAAATTAATGCCTATACATCAAGCATTGTTTTTAGATCCAAATCCAATACCTATAAAATGGGCTGCTTGGAAATTAAATATGATTCAATATAATACATTACGATTACCACTAACACCATTATCAAGAAATACACAGATAGTATTACAAAACGCACTACAACAAGCAGACATTATACGTAATTTTTCAGATAATAACGATATAAAATAATATTATTAACCAGATTTAAAAATACAGAGTATCGTCATGATACTCTGAAAAAATCATCAAGATACACACTTTAGGTTAATATTTTTTTTATAATATGTTCATATATTATACTTAACATCTGTAAATCCTGTACCTTAACATGTTCGTTTACTTTATGTATAGTACGATTTTGTAAACCAAGTTCAATTAATTCATTACTAATTAATTTTAAAAACCGACCATCAGAAATACCACCGTCTGTGGAGAGATGACTATTCGTATTATAAATACTTTGAATTACTGTTTTAACAATTGTTGTTAATTGATTTGCACTTGTTAAAAATGGTAAACCAGATAATTTCCATTTTATGGAATATTTTAGATCGAATTTTTTTAATAAACTGTTCAAATCAAATTGCAGTTTTTCAACAGAAATATCAGTACCAAATCTAAAATTACAACGAATATGTAATGCTCCAGGAATAATATTTTCGCTATTATTCCCGGAATATATATCAGATATTTGTAAACTTGTTGCAGTAAAATATTTATTTCCGGTAGTCCATATTGTATTAATTAGAGAGTTTATAAAAGGTGCAGCATTGTGAATAGGATTTTCTGCAAATTGAGGATATGCTATATGGCCTTGTACACCATAAATAGATATATTGGCATGTAACGATCCTCTACGACCAATTTTAATCGTATCCCCAATAATATGATCACTCGTTGGTTCACCAACAATACAAAAATTAATATAATCATTAATAGATTTTAAGTATTCAACAAGACGAATTGTACCATCTATCGCAGATGATTCTTCATCAGATGTAACTAAAAAAGATAGCCGGCCTAAATAATTCATATTAGATACTATAAAACGTTCAGCAGCTATAATCATAGCTGCTAATGATCCTTTCATATCTGCTATACCCCGTCCAAATAATAGCCCGTCTCGTATAACAGGTATAAATGGCGGATATTTCCAATTCATTAAAATTCCTGCAGGAACAACGTCTGTATGTCCAGCAAAAGATAATGTAACTCCTATACCCCGATAAGCCCAAAAATTACTTGTATGTTTATTTTTAAACAACATAATATTAAAACCTAATGCTAACAACCTTTTTAAAAGAATGTTTTGACACTGAAGATCAAGCGGGCTAATTGAAGGTATAGAGACTAATGCTTTTGCTAAATCAATAATTGGACAATACATACGATTACACTCAATTACCTTGTTTAAAATAACAACGAAATTATTTATATAGCTTATATGAAAAAGATTTATTATCTAACAATTTTTTCACATTACGTACTACATTATTTACCGTAAAACCGAATTTTTTAAATAAATCATCTGCAGAAGCGGATTCACCAAATTGATCAATGCCAACAATCATTCCATGTAAACCAACGTATTTATACCAAATATTAGATTGTCCGGCCTCAATTGCAACACGTTTATTTATTAATTTTGGTAATACAGATTCTTTATAATCATCATCTTGACTTTCAAAAACATCAATAGATGGCATTGAAACCACTCTAACACCGTACCCTAAATCATGTATTTTATTTGCAGATAATACCGCTAACTGTACTTCTGAACCAGTTGCAATTAAAATGACATCAATAGTCTGTCCAAAATCTTTTAAAATATATCCACCACGAGCAATATTATTGATTTGAACTTTATCACGTGATGCTTGTTCTAGATTTTGACGGGATAACACTAAAGCAGTAGGACCTTGATAACGTTCTATAGCACATGTCCAAGCAAAAATTGTTTCTAGAGTATCACTAGGACGCCAAACACTCATATTCGGTATAGAACGTAAACTTGATAATTGTTCTATTGGTTGATGTGTAGGGCCATCTTCTCCTAAACCAATTGAATCATGTGTGTACAACATAATGTGTCTTGTACCCATTAATGCAGACATACGAACTGCATTTTTAGCATAATCTAAAAACACTAAAAAGGTTGCTGTATAAGGAATAAATCCACCATGTTGTGATATACCGTTAGCAATACTAGTCATACCAAATTCACGTACACCATAATGAATATAATTTCCTGATTTTTTCTGATTGATCGGAATTGAACCAGACCACATAGTTAAATTACTAGGAGCTAGATCTGCAGAACCACCTAATAATTCTGGTAATATTTTTCCAATATGCTCTAAAATATTTTGAGAAGATTGACGTGTTGCAATTGCATTACGACTATTCAAGCTATGAACAATTGCACGTATTTTATCTGGCCAATCTATTGGCAATAAACCAGACATACGACGAGTATACTCACTCGATAAATCTGGATAATCTATTTTATATTTTGAAAACAATGTATTCCAATATTCTTCTAACTTATTTCCAATATTACGCATATCCCAATGATCATACACTTCATCTGGGATATAAAACGGAGGATACTTCCAATGTAATGCTTTTTTAGTTAATAAAACCTCTTGTACTCCTAAAGGTGAACCATGAACCTCAGCTGTACCGGATTTATTAGGAGAACCAAAACCAATTTTAGTATTAAAAATAATAATAGATGGCTTATCTGTAACTGATTTAGCAATTTTTATAGCTTTCATAATAGAATTAGAATTATGACCATCGACATTATTAATAACATGCCAATTATATGATTGAAATCGTTTTGCAGTATCATCAGTAAACCAATTATGAATTTTCCCATCAATTGAAATTTTATTACTATCATATAGTACAGTTAATTTACCTAATTTCCATGTTCCAGCTAAAGAACATGCTTCATGTGAAATACCTTCCATTAAACAGCCATCGCCTGCAAATATCCAAGTATCATGGTCCACAATATTATATTGTGGTCGGTTAAAGTATGATGCGAGTATCTTTTCTGCAATAGCCATCCCTATTCCAGAAGCTAGTCCTTGACCTAAAGGACCGGTCGTAACTTCAACTCCTGGAGTACATCCAACTTCCGGATGGCCTGGTGTCTTAGAATGTAATTTTCTAAAATCCTGTAAATCATCTATTGATATATCATATCCAGTAAGATGTAAAACACTGTATAATAGCATAGAAGCATGTCCATTCGACACAATAACGCGATCTCTATTGTCCCAATATGGATTATTTGGATTATACCTTAGAATACTTCTCCATAACACTTCAGCTATATCAGCCATACCCATAGATGCTCCAGGATGTCCAGAATTTGCCTTTTGAATCGCATCAATACTTAAAACTCGAATTGCATTGGCTAATTCTTGTCTAGAACACATGCTTAATTCCTAGTTAGTAAATTGAAAATGAAATTGTTTTAAAACATCGAAGATAATATTTGTTCTAATTTTTCCTGATCAGCACTAAACTGACGTATTCCATCTGATAACTTTTCTACAGCCATACGATCTTGATTATGTTCCCACCTAAAATTAGATTCAGTTAAAACCGATGAAGATGTTATATTGATATTATTAGGAACTAACCTTCTTATTACTGTACCACGGCTATTTTGTAGTTTTTCTAATAATACAGGAGAAATTGTAAGATAATCACAACCAGCAAGTTCTAAAATCTGATCCACATTACGGAAACTTGCTCCCATAATAATAGTACGATAATTATGTTTTTTATAATATTGATATATTTTTTTTACAGATAATACACCAGGGTCATTCATAGGATTATATTTTTTAATTAAGTTATTTTCATAATACCAATCATATATTCTACCAACAAAAGGAGAAATTAAAAATACACCTGATTCAGCGCACGCTTTAGCTTGGGCAAATGAAAATAATAATGTTAAATTGCAATTAATATTCTCTTTTTCTAAAGATTGTGCCGCTTGAATACACTCCCATGTTGCAGCTAACTTAATTAATATTTTCGAACGTGATACACCTAAATCTTCATACATATTTACAATTTTTTTAGCCTTTAAAATACATAATTCTTTATTAAAAGAAATACGAGCATCTATTTCACTTGATACTCTTCCCGGAATATATTTTAAAATTTCTGAACCAATATTAACTAAAATTTTATCACTTGCTTGTGAAATTTTATCTTTTTCAGAAGATCCGTTTTTTTTTCCATAACTAATAGCATCTATTACTAAATCTTTATACTGTGGAATTAAAATAGTTTTTAAAATTAATGATGGATTTGTTGTGGCATCCATTGGTTTATATTTAATAATTTCATGTACATTTCCACTATCTGCAACAATCGTAGTAAATTTTTTTAATTCATTCAATTGATTCATTTTAATCCTTATGAGAAAAATAACTCAAAAAAAATTAAATATACTATATTATAAAATATATACATGTACAAAAAAAATTCAAGATATAATTTTATTATATGTATTTTACAACAATATTAAAGATATTTTTTTAATATTATAGATGAATTTATGCCACCAAAACCACAACTATTTGACATCGCTACCATAATATTATATGGTTTCATGCGAGTCACAATATTCATATTTTTTGCAAATGGAGCTAAACAATCTATATTAATATTAGGGGCGATAAAATTATTATACATCATTAAAATTACATAAATAATTTCGTGTACTCCAGATGCCCCTAATGAATGACCAGTCATGGATTTAGTTGAAGAAAGATATGGAATAAATTTTCTAAACACTTGTTTGATGGCCTTTAATTCAATAAAATCACCGACCTTAGTAGATGTACCATGCGTATTAATATAATTAATAATTATATTATCTGCATTATAGAGTGCAATTTTCATTGCTTTCACTAAACCTAATCCAGAAGGTCTAATCATATTTAAACCATCTGATGCAGAACCAAAACCAATAACTTCAGCATAAATACGTGCTTTTCTAGACCGTGCATGTTCTAATTCTTCTAAAACTAAAATACCAGATCCTCCAGAAATAACAAAACCATCACGATTAATATCATACGGACGTGAAGCTTGACTAGGATTAAAATTATATTTTACAGATAATGCATTCATTATATCAAATTTAGCAGCCAACTCACAAGTTAATTCTTCTGCCCCTCCAGCAAAAATTATATCTTGCTTACCATATTGAATTAATTCAACAGCATAATTAATACAATTTAATGATGTAGCACAAGCTGCACTTAAGGAATTACTAATACCATAAATATTATAAAAAGTTGATAAACATGCAGAAATATTTGACGGCATATTTTGAATAATGGAATATAAATTCTGTTTTTTCTTCATACATATAGCATTTTTTTCAACAACATTACATCCAGAACCTGTAATTATACCAACACGATAATTTTTTTGATATACATCACTATTTAAACAAGAGTCACGTATAGCTTGTTTCATAGCAAAATACGTATAAATTGATGCACGATTCATAAACTTTAATATAGTACGATCAATTTTTTCAATATTTACACATAATGCTCCCCAAATGTTGCTTTTTATACCAAATTCTTTCATTTGACGAGAAAATATAATACCTGACTTACTATTCTGTAGAGAAGATAAAACTTTTTTTTTATTATTACCAATACTGGAAATAATACCTAAACCTGTAATCACAACCCTCTTCACTATATTGTCCTTAATAGTTTATATCACATTATATATCATTATAATAATTGTCATACATCAAGGTAAAATTTTTTTTGTAATATAAATATCTTAATCTAATACCATATATTACAATTCCCGATTAATATTGTATAAAAATATAAAAATATGAATATTAATAAAATCAAAACCAGAATATTATACGTTGTTGCTACTCCAATTGGCAATATAAAAGATATTACATACCGAGCAATACATATATTAAAAACAGTACAATTAATTGCGGCAGAAGATACCAGGCATACACAAAATTTATTAAATCACTTTAATATTACAACAAAAATGATATCGTTACATAAATATAACGAACATAAAATTACTAATAAAATTATTTTTTTATTAAATACAAAAAATATCGCTTTAGTATCTAATGCTGGAACACCAGCAATTCATGATCCAGGATATATATTAATACACGCCTGTCATAAAGAAAATATAACAGTCATACCTATTCCAGGCCCATGCGCTCTCATTGCTGCATTAAGCGCATCAGGGTTACCAGGAGATAATTTTTATTATAAGGGCTTTTTACCAAAAACAACATTATCAAGAAAAAAAATTTTATTACATATCCAAAATATAAAAGAAACAATTATATTTTATGAATCATGTCATAGAATTTTATATAGTATACAAGATATTGTAAGTTATCTAGGAGAAAATCGGATCATTGTGTTAGTGAAAGAAATCACAAAAATATGGGAAAGAATCAAATACGGAAAAGCCGTAGATATATTAACGTGGTTAAAAAAAGATGATTTAAGACAAAAAGGAGAAATGGTTATCATTATTAGTGGCATGAATAATCATAACAATATCATACCTATAAAAGTTCAACGAACTTTGTCGATTTTAATTAAAACATTAAAAATGAAACAAGCAATACAACTGACTGCGTTAATTCATAAAATACATAAAAATCAAATATATAATTATGCTATAAAAAAATTTTTACATGACAAAAAATAAACAATAAATTATAATATATAAAAGTTGACCAGACAGTCGCTGTTTAATTATGATATTAAATAGAGGAAAGTCCGGGCTCCTAGAGCAAGAGTGCCAGATAATACCTGGGCAGAATCATCATTCTGACGACAAGTGCAACAGAAAATATACCGCTATAATTGTACTTATAGCAAGGGTGAAAAGGCGTGTTAAGAGCACACCGCATATTTAGTAATAAATATGGCAATGTAAACTCCACTCGGAGCAAGGTTAAATAGAATTTTTAAATACTGCTCGTATTATAATTCAGGTAAACCGCTTGAACTAATAAGTGATTATTAGTCTAGATAAATGACTGTCTCATACAGAACCCGGCTTATTAGTCAACTTAAAAACATACATTAATTTATCATACTACATTAAATAGAGAATGAAATTTATATATTTATTCATTAATATATAAAATCAATAATAATTTTAAAAAAAATTAATATAATTTAAATATTATATTAAAAAACACATCAATTTATATAACGTTATTTATTAGAATACAACATATATATCTTATCATGAAATATAGTATTTATCATTGTATTCTTTTATAATATAATAAATGGAAATAAGTTTTGATAAGTATTCATGCTTAGAATAAAAACATATAATAATATCTACTATTATTACATCACCATACTAAAATTTATTTTTTCCATGATAAATAATTAATATAGCATCATTTTTGTAATATATTTAATAAAATATCATTTATCATTAACTAAAATATTAAACATATGAATTTAAAAAATGTACCTTCAGGGATAAATATTCCAAATGATATATATGTTATTATTGAAATACCATATCATTCATATCCTATAAAATATGAAATAGATAAAGAAACACAAAATTTATTTGTTGATCGTTTTTTACCAACCGCTATGCTATACCCCTGTAATTATGGTTATATAAATAATACCCTATCAGATGATAAAGATCCGTTAGATGTTTTAATTCCTATTCCATACAAACTACAATATGGTTGTATTATTCAATGTAAACCAATAGGAGTATTAAAAATGATTGATGAATCTGGATCAGATTCTAAAATTATTGCTCTACCACATAATAATATTTCTAGTGAGTATCAACACATAAATAATATTAATGATATATCTAATAGTTTTAAACAACAAATTATACATTTTTTTCAACATTATAAAGATTTAGAGAAAAATAAATGGGTGAAAATTATTGGTTTTGAAGATACCCAATCCGCACAACAAGAAATTATAAAATCAATAAAAAATTTTTTAAAAACAAACAACCTTAATATCAATGATAATATATGAAAATTATTCTAATTATAATTCTAATATATTACATAAGGATATTTCATGTCTAAAATTTGCATGATTACTAAAAAAAAACCAATGTTTGGTAATAATAGATCACATGCATTAAATGCATCAAAAAAAAAATTTTTTCCTAATTTACAATATCATAAATTATGGATACCAAAAGAAAAAAAATTTATTAAAATCCGTATTTCAACTAAAGGATTAAGAATAATTAATAAAAAAGGTATCGAACAAGTATTTCATCTATATATGAAAAATCGGAAAAATCATGGCCAAAAGCTCAAGAGAAAAAATTAAATTATTATCCTCTTCAGGGACCAAACATTTTTATACTACTACTAAAAATAAAAAAGCTAACCAAAAAAAAATTCAATTAAAAAAATATGATCCCGTTATTAGAAAACATGTTTTATACCACGAAAAAAAAATTAAATAAAAATATTAAAAAAATTTAATTATAAAATATACTATATGTATTTTATTATATAAAATATAAATATATAGTATATTTTTACAAAAATAATATATATAATAAATGAATAATTTTTTTTAATATAAATGTTAAATTATAAAAAAATATTGAACTTGAAAAAAATAAAAAAAATATTATTATAAAATATAATAACGATAAATTTACAAAAACAGTTGAAATATTAGTTGATAATCTAAAAAATACTCCAATGAGAATATAAAATAAAAAAAATAAGATAATGATTGGTAGTACAAAAATTAAACCATTTAAAAAAGATGCATGTAATAATTTAATAAAAATTAACACAAATTTCATATCAAATACTGTACTATATAACGGAAATAAATAAAAACTTTTAACAATAAAAATTATTATATATAAATGTCCATCATAGTACAAACATAATAATAATAAAAAAATATTAAATATTTGCGTAATTATAGTACTTTCTAAATAAACAGTATCATCAGTATTAATAATATTATACAACCCAATTTGTAAACTAACAATTTCTCCAGAAACAATAATAAAAAATACTATTAATTTTATCGAAAAACCAATAGACATACCAATAATAATTTGCTCTATCAATGTTACTAAACCATGACATGACAATAATTTTATTTTTGCACAGGGTATGATAAAAAAAATAAGTATACTTAATAGACACGATAAAAAAAATTTTAATTTACGACTTACAACAGAACTACCAACAATAGGCGCCGTATATATTATTGATAATACTCTAAAAAAAATAAATATTAAATGATTTAATACTATAATATTATTATACATATTTAATATGAATAAAAAATAGCAAATGCAACATGTCTAAATACATAATCCATATAATGAGTAATTAAATTTACCATCCATGTTCCAAAAAATGTAAATACTAAAAATACAGTTATAATTTTTGGAATCACAGACAATGTTTGTTCATGAATAGATGTAATTATTTGTAAAACATTCATAATCAAACTAATTAAGAAAACAGATGAAAATATTGGCAATGACAAAAAAAATAATACTTTAAAAGATTCATAAAATAATGTTTCTATAAAAATAGATTGCATACATCTCCTAATATTACATAAAAATAAATTTAATAAAAACTATTTATTAAAGAAGAAAAAATTAACTGCCATCCATCAACTAATACAAATAATATCAGTTTAACTGGTAATGAAATAGTATTTGGAGAAATCATCGTCATACCTAATGACATTAATATCGTGGTAATAAATAAATCAATCATTAGAAATGGTATAAAAATCGTAAATCCGATTTGGAATGCAGTTTTTAATTCACTAGTAATAAATGATGGTAGTAATATTTGTATTGGTATAGTATGATCATTATCGGGTAACGGAAGATGTGATAATTGAGAAAAAACTAATAAATCCGATCGACGTGTTTGATGTAACATAAAATCATAAATAGGTTGTAATAATTTTATAAAAATATCATCAATTTGAATATGATGCGTATAAAATGGTATATATGCTTCTTGATATATTCTATGATATGTAGGATACATAACATAACATGTTAAGCAAAATGATATACCCATCAGTAATTGATTAGGCGGTAAAGTTGGTATACCTAATGCATTTCGTAATAAACTTAATACAATAATAATTCTCGTAAAACTAGTGGTCATGATAATAAGTGCTGATACTAATGTTACAATACATGTTAATAATACAATTTGACTAGAACAAGACCAATGAGATATATTATTGAAAAAAATATGTTTAGTTAATTCCGAAAATTCTGCAGCATATGCATTAGAACTATAACAGCATAATATTAAAAAAAAAAATAACTTATATATGATATTTTTACATAACGATAATTTAGAATTTTCAATGTAATTTTGCACAATATTTTTTTTATTATCATCTGAAATTGGTAAAGTATATAAAGTACGAATATTATATAATGTTGATCCTAAGATCAATCTAACACCACTAATATCCAAGATAAAAATTTTATTATTTGAATCAATTTTTTTTTGAGTAATCACCTGAATCAATGTATGATTATTTTTCACAGCAACAAAACTAATAATTTTTATAATCCATAATATTAAAAACAAAACTATTATCGTCTTGAAAAAAAAATTATTATTATAAAAAATTTTTTGATTAAATAAACCAAAGATATCTTTCATAAAATTGTATAATGTAATTGAAGAATTATCATAATACTAATACCATACCTATCATTTAATTGCGTTAATATAACTTTAACAATTATGATATTATATAAAATAATATCCAAAATATTATTATTTACTTTATTAAAATATAATATCTGACCTAAAGGAATCTGTAATACATACTGTCTTTTAAATATGATTGTTTCTGATTGCACAACAATCTTTAAAACTACTGTAAGTAATATACTATTTTTAATATTTAAATTATTGATTTGATTTTTATATTTCTGTAAATTGAAAATATCATTATTTAATTTTTGTAATTTAAATAGATTATGTTTGATTTTTACTAAAATTGTATTCATTACTATTTCTTAGTATTAGAATTAATATTGATAAAATTTTTTTACGTATATAAAATATTTTTGTATTACAATAATAATACTATTTCTAGTTAAAATCAGAATATTATTTTCTATATATATTATAATAGTATCAAATTTCTAAATATATAATATTTAACCAACTGATCAATTTAGAATATAATTCACTCGGGCTAGAAAATTATCTAATCAAATGATACAATTTATTATTCTTATTTAAAATAAGAAATTACTTTATTGGTTTCTATGTGTTAAATATTTTGATATTAAATTGTAGATATTATAAAAAGTATGATATAAAGCTACAAATATATATATTAATTTTTATATAATATATAATTTTTTATAGAGCAATAAATTATTATTATTTTTATAAGATACCATTTTTAGTATTTGAAATATTAGTTTAATTAATTACTTAATAAGTATATTCGTAATAAAAATGTATTATAAATATAAAAAATCATACAATAAACAAGTAAAAAATCATATTTAAGAACACAATTTAATAATATTAAATATTTTAAGAGAGTACATTTTAAGATTTTATGCATCATTTTTTGAATAATCCAAGTTCCAACACACTAAATCATCACTGTGATTTATCCAGTCAAATACAATATGTATTTTAATAATTTTTCATATTTGTAAACCATTGAATATAGATATCATTATACAAAACTCATTTTGTAAACAATGAGAATAAACTTTTTATGATAACATGAGACTTATACTGTATTATTATATACTTGTCTGATATTAAATCCTCGTAAAAACATATAATATATTTTTATATAACCAATTATAATAAAACTAAATTTTCGTGTATCATAACATATCTTATACTGTACATTAATGATATTTAATTTCGCGATTAAATTTAATCAACAGGCATATACAATATTTTGAAATAGTATAATAATATTAAGAACAATATATTTATTAAATAATATAATGAAATTTAAAATACTGATTTAAAAATCATATTTTTAACCATTTTTTACATTGTCATATTATGACATAACGTAATACATTACACATACCAACATGTATTAAATCCTAAATGCAATTTATAAACTGTGTTATTAATAATTTTTACATAACTAATCTTTTATCATATAATACATTGAATAATTTTATATTCAAAGCATGATCTCATAAGTATCATAAAATATTATAAAATATCATTATAGATGTATAATTTTACACTAAATAAATCATTTCATAAAATTAAAGTATTCAATCAATGTACACATGGAATAACTTAACTAACCAAGAGATATCAATAATTCAAAAGGAATTTATCATATTTATATAAAATAATAAATTCAAAATAAATAATTAATAATATATTTTTAAGAATATTCAAAATCCTATCATTATATTCAATTATGAAAATAATCCAATTTATTCTGAACCTGATAATATTTAATACAATATGCATTCATCTAATAATCCAAACAAATTGTACTAATAGGATCTCGATCCAGTAAATTTAATATCTGTCCAAAAATTGATAATATTGAAATTAAATCAAATATAACACTCGAAAAAAATGAATCTAAATCATATAATAAAATAGGTCCAATTAAGTTATTCTTATACACATAATTATATTATATAAAAATAAAATATCATTATTTCAATTTTATAAATATAATTTTAATTAATTGTCTAAAAATCGAAAATATATATATAATATGCTAATGGTAATTTTTATATCATATTATATACAATTATTATATTAAAATAATATTTTACCATGACACTTTATATATAATATTAAAATTATTTAACATGATTAGTTTCGGAATTATAAATTTTATATTTTTACGTCTAGTTTATGAATATATACAACATGAGTTAAAATATTTTATAATATTTATCATAAAACACTACCACCAAGTCATTCACTAAACTAAACAATAAAAAGGTAAAAAATCTTGTATAATATTAATAATCGTACATATTATATTAAAGATTCGTTTTTAATTTTAATAGATAATCTACTATAGCATTTCATTTAAATCTTGTTACCATAAACATACTTGACACAATACATCATGATATACTCTTATATCCATTCCATTTTAATTTGTTAAAATATCTTACTGAATATATTTTAAACATAATTTTGAAATTATCTATGATGCTTTTTTATTAAAAATAACATTCAATTATAATAAAATAGAAATTTTTTTATTTTTTAATAACCGTTTTGTCATTAAAACAATTAATGATTCTACATTTTTAAAAACATCATCAGATATATCTTTTTGACCCGATTCTAAAATCATAATCTTTACTTCCAAATGTTTATAATACTTAAAAAATTTATATTTTATTTCTTTCCTAACATGATATAAAGAAATAATCATTTAATATTGATCAATATATTTTACTAATTTTATAATACTATTATCAGTAAATTTTTCAAAATCGTCAAACGAAAGAGTAGAATATAACATGTTATCTCTAAAGTCTAAATGATATTTTTATAATATTAAAAATAATTTTATGACTTTTTATAAAATGCATAGTTTGTAAAATATCAATAACCATATAAAATTTTTTGAAAAATATTTTTTATATTCAGATAAATAATATTAATAACTTAATTTAACCCCAAAAGTTATTATTTATACAAACCAGAAAAATTTACTATCCAGTACATAATTTTCGATCATTATTTATCCGTAAAATATGCAATAAAATTAGCTACATATTTATAATCCAAAAAATAATATTAATGTTATGATATACCAATTTTAACATTTTAATACACCAAATAAAATTCTGTTATAAATATTATAAAAATCTTATATTCTATGAAAAAATTTTTCAGAAAATATTTTTCAAACATGTTCAAATTTTTATTGCACACATTCATTTTAATGATTTTATATATTATAATCTAAAAAACGTTCGATATTTACATGGTACAATAAAAATTTATTTAAAATTTCACTTATATCTTTCTAAAAAACTTGTATTATATTTCCTAATCCAAAAAAATATGAATAAAATTATACTTTTATTTAAATTATTACATGTCATTTATTATTATTTATCTAATTTTGAATAATTATTACAATTAATTTCGTATTATTATTTACGATATTTTTAATACTATAAATTAATTTATTATTTTTAAAAAATATTATTTAATTCTTGTTTACATGGTGTAAGTTTTTTATTCATATTTTTTATCTGAAGAAGATATAAAATTTCTACCTGAATCTACTGGATTTTTATTATTAATTTTAATATTTTTAAAAAAAAAGTATATAGAGCTTTAAAAATTACGAAAAATAAAAATAGCAATATCATTAATAACAGATAATTCGGTATATGTTTTATAAAACTAAAAATAGAATTATGAACAATAACAACATTGTTATTATTTAAAAAATTCGTATTAATAATCTTCATATACATACATTTAATATTCAAATAATCTAATACATTTAATAATATATATCTAATATTTTTAATTTCTAACTGATCTAATGATGCTAATTGATTTTTTTCATGCTGTACGGAATGTATAAATAATAAGACGGATGCTTGATATCGAATAGTATTCTGAATAGGAACGTTGTTTGGTTTATGAAAAAATATAGATGATAAAAAATCATGCGTATTTCCAATAATCAATTTTTTACTATGATTAAAATAAAATTTCATTTTATAGTCATGTATATCGTTTTTTTGTGTTATTTTTAACTGTAAATTAAAGTTTTTTAATTTTACTATTGATTGTAATATATATGTTATCCGTTGATAACAATCTTTTTCTATAGATTGTATTGTATTTTTTTGTAACACACCAATATCAAAAAATAATTTACTATGTTTATTTAAAAAATGACCGCATTCATCTACTATAACAACATTATTAGGTAATAATGCCGGTACACTCGCAGCAATTAAAGCAGTAATTGCTCGACACTGTTCAAAATTTAAATACTTACCATGTTTCAAACCAAGAATAACAGCAGCAGAAGGAAGTAGATTTTTATTTGAAAATGATGATAATTTTGGAAATGCAAGATGTACTTGTGCTGTTCTAATTATATGAATCTTTTGAATAGACCGTGATAATTCCCCTTCTAAAGCACGTTGATAATTTAATTGTACATTAAAAGGACTAATACCAAATTTTTCTTGATCCAATAGTTCAAAACCAATACTTTTTGGTTTAGGTAAACCTTCTGATAATAACATAACATGCACTTTTTGAACTAAATCTTGGGGTACTAATAATTCACCAGAAGTAACAACATAACGGTATGGTATTTTCATTCTTACAAGATTAGAAATAATTAATACACTATCTTCATCCGAAAGATGATTACAAACTAACTGATACTGTACATGATGTGAAAAGAAAGATGATATAAAAAATATAGAAAAAAATAAAAATAATATTAATAATAATACATTAAAATAATTCCGACTAGAATTTTTAAAATTCATATTAGATTGTATTTTTTCTGGATTTGAATGATTGATATGATTAACATGCATCATCATCACCTAATTCAATAATACATTACAATTAACTAAAATAATTATATACTATATACATAAATGTTATACTAAATATAACAAAAAAAATTATTAATATCTTTATATAAAATATTAAATATAAAGAATTTATATATACAATAAATTCATAAATTAGTTTTAAGTATAATTAATATTTTAATATTAATCAAACATATCTTTAGCGATTTTTAATAATTTTTTCATTCTACATAATGTCCTTTCTTTTCCAAGAATTTCCATAATTACACTAATATTAGGAGATTGATCCGAACCTGTAATAGCAATACGTAATGACATAAATATATTTTTCAATAAAATAGAAAATTCCATTGCAATACTTTTCAAAGAATAAATAATACTTTCTGCATTCCAAAATTTTAAACTATATAATGTATCATATATAAATTGTAATATTACATTATATTGTTTGAAAAAATATTTTTTCATTAATTTAGCATCAATATTTATGATATCATCAAAAAAAAATCGGGATTTTACAGCTAATTCTTGTAAAGTACTGCATCTGCTACGCATTAATTCAATAACTTTAATAATATTAATGTCTTGATTATATTGAATATTTAATTTTATTAAATATTTTTTTAATTGATTAATGAACATACAATCAATAGGCAATTTATTTAAATAATAACTATTAAACCATAATAATTTTTTCAAATTAAATTCACTGGGCGATTTACTAATATTTCTTATAGAAAATATTTTTTTTATTTCATTAATATCAAAAATTTCTTGATTTTGATATGACCAACCTAATCTTAATAGATAATTTAATATCGCTTCTTTTAAGAAGCCTTTTTCTTTATATTCTAAAACATCACACGCGTTCTTTCGTTTAGAAAAATTACTTTTATCAGGGTTAATCACCATAGATACATGTGCATAATTTGGAATATACGCGTTTAACGCTTTTAAAATATTAATTTGTCTGGGAGTATTATTAATATGATCTTCACCTCTAATAACATGTGTAATATTCATATCTAAATCATCTATTACAACACAAAAATTATAAGTTGGCATACCATTACGACGTTGAATCACTAAATCATCTAACTCAGAATTATTAAAAATAATTTTACCCCTAATTTGATCATGAAAAATCACTTGATCTGTTACAGGATTCTTAAAACGTACAACATAATCTTGATTATTAAGAATCAACCTTTTTTTATCCCTACACTTGCGATCATAATTTGGTTTATATCCATGTAAAATTTGTTTTAACCTTAATTTTTTTAATCGATCTATGGAACAATAACACCTATATGCATGTCCTGAATCTAACAATTCGTTGATTTTATTTTTATATATTGTTAATCTATCACTCTGTAAATAAGGACCTTCATCCCAAAAAATACCTAACCATTTTAATGTTTTTATAATATTATCAATATATTGATTATTTGATCGTTTAATATCAGTATCTTCAATACGTAATATAAACGATCCGTTATAATGTTGTGCAAATAACCACGAATATAACGCTGTTCTTACACTACCAATATGTAAACAACCTGTTGAACTTGGTGCAAATCTAGTTTTAATATTCATATTATATCTTCTATTACACGCAGTAAAATAAATTTATTATGTAATAATTATATTGATACTGTTCAATATGGCAAATAAAAATTATATCATAATTTGTTGACTATTTTTTTTTGAACGTTATAATTGGTTAATGAATTAGAATATTTGGGTGATTAGCTCAGTTGGCAGAGCGCCTCCTTTACACGGAGGATGTCGGCGGTTCGAATCCGTCATTACCCATGTAGATCATGGGTCGTTAGCTCAGTCGGTAGAGCAGTTGACTTTTAATCAATTGGTCGCAGGTTCAAATCCTGCACGACCCAAATTACATTGTTACAAAATTATTATTTTTAAATATTTTACAAATATCACTTTCTAGCATAAGTTTAATATTTAGACGTGAAGCATTTATTACTTTCTGACCTGGGCTACTACCTACAATTAAAATATCTGTATTTTTAGAAATATTACTGGAAACAATTCCGCCTAAACTTAATACGATCTTAATAATATTACTTCTTTTATAAGTTTGAAATTTACCCGTTAAAACAATTTTTTTATTTAAGAAATAATTATTTTTATTATTAATAATACATTTAGATTGATCAATAAAAGTAATTCCACCTTCTACTATTAACTGCGTAATATATTCTATATTATATTTCGAATTTATAAAATTATAAAAATAACTAGCACAAATATTTCCAATATGTTTAATTTTTTGTAAGTCAGTAATTGTGCAATTCATAATATTATCTAAAGAATGAAAATATTTAGCAATTAAATTGGCATTTTCTACACCAATTTCTGGAATACCTAATGCATAAATAAATTTGCTTAATGTTGTTTTTTTACATTGTTCTAATGTATGTAATAATTTAGCAACAGATTTTTTACCAAAATATTTTAATTGTAATAATGATTGAAACTGCAATTTAAAACAATCTACAGGTTTTTTAATATATCCATTTAATATTAATTGTTTAATAATACCCGTACTTAAACCCTCTGCATATAATCCATTTTTAGAAAAAAAATGTTCAATTTGTTTCTTTTTTTGTTCCAAACAATTTACTCCAGCCAAACATTGAACAATAGTATCATTTATATTATTATACAACAATGAATTACAAGATGGACAATACTTAGGAAAAATAATTTTATTTGCATGATGCAATCTATCACATGAAATCACAGATTGAATTTTAGGAATTACATCTCCTATCCGATGTACTACAACAGTATCATTCACAAATAAATTTAATTTTTCGATTTCGTGTTTGTTATATAAAGAAGCTTTTTTAATTATAGCCCCAGATAATAAAATAGGTTCTAATATAGCCACTGGAGTAATTATACCACTTCGCCCAATTTGGAAATCTACACCTAGTAATTTTGTTTTTGCGAATTGAGATATAAACTTTATTGCTATGGCCCATTTCGGAAATTTATTAGTATAACTTAACCGTGTTTGTAATTCGATAGAATCCACTTTTACAACAATACCATCTGTATTTAAAGATAGAAAATTTCGAACCTTCTGCATTAAATAATAAAAATTTAAAATTTTATTTACATTTGAAGACAATAAAACATATGGGCTAATTAAAAAACCAAACTTAACCAACATATTCAGTTGATTAGAATGTGTAGAATATCGTTGAAACCGTGTAATAATATTACAACCATAACAATAAAAGAATAAATTTCTTGATTTAGTGATGGCAATATTTTTTTGTCTTAATGATCCAGCTGCTGCATTTCTTGTATTCAAAAAGATTTTTTGATTCTTCTTACCAACAACAGAATTTAGTTGATTCAAATCTCTTTTTAGCATACATACTTCACCTCTCACTTCCATTAATTGAGGTATATTATTGCCTATTAATATTAAAGGAACATTATTAATGACACGAGCATTTTTCGTAACATCTTCCCCAAATACTCCATCTCCACGAGTTAACGCACGAATTAATTTACCGTTTTGATATAACAAACTTAAAGCTACACCGTCAAATTTTAATTCACAAAAAAAATTTACCTTTAAATCTATAAAATTATTTTTTATATTATTATGAAATTTAATATATCCATTTACATCAAATGTATTTTCTAAAGATAGCATCGGTGTGTAATGCTTATTACATGTATCATAATTTAATTGAGGAAATACACTACCGTTATTATTAACTACATTGGTTAAATAAACATATTTTTTTCGTAAAGAATAAAATTTTTGTAATAAAAAATCATATTCTAGATCAGATAAAATAGGCATATTTAAAACATGATATAAATAATCATGATAACATAATAATGCATATAAATCTAAAAATCTGTTTTTTATAGAATTCATATATTATAATAATATCAAAGATACATGCTTGTCATACGCAATATAAAAATCACGTATACAGTTGTACAAAAATATATTCCTATGCTAATTATATTAATCGTATTAAAACATTATAAAAATATAAAATAGCCACATTAAAAAATAAATATAAAATAATATATCATATATAAAAAAATAAATATAAAATATTTTCAAAAAAATATTTACATCATACACAATCTGTCTAAAATAACTGTATAAAAAAATATTATATAAATACATACATATTGCATTAAAATATATTTTTAATACATGACATGATATGATCTTATTAATAACATTACTACTCATCCAGGAATATATGAATGTTCCAAAAAAATATTAAAATTACCGCTCAACATGGTTTACACATACGACCAGCTGCAAAATTTGTAAAATACGCACAACAATTTATCTCTGATATTAATATTACTGTTAATGGACAATCTGCAAATGGAAAAAGTTTATTTCAATTACAAACGTTAGATTTATCAAAAAATAATATACTGACTATTTCTGCAACAGGTGAAGACGAAAAACAAGCTGTAGAATATTTAATTCAAAAACTTGAAAAATTAAAATAAATTTATTAATAAAATATAAAAAATAACTTTTTAATTACAATAAAAATATCTCTGAAATCATACATTCAGTTAAAGATTTGCTCATAACATTTTTGTTCATACCATCGTATATCTTACATGCAAATACAGATACATTTCATATTAAAAAATAAAGGTAATATTATGATTTCAGGTATTTTAGCATCACCAGGTATTGCTTTTGGTAAAGCATTATTGTTAGAAACAGAAACTATACTTATCAAAAAAACAAATATTGATCCTATAAATATTGAATATGAAATAAATCAATTATCACAAGCTAAAGTTAAGTCTATTAAACAATTAAAAAATATTCAAAAAACATCAAAAAAAATATTTTCTAAAACAGAAGCAGATATCTTTTCAGGACATATTATGATCCTTGAAGATATAGAATTAGAAAAAGAAATTATTACATTAATTAAAACACAATATCAAACTGCAGCATTTGCAATTGAATATATTATTTCTAAACAAATAAAAAAAATTCAACAAATTAAAAATACATATATGCAAAATAGAGCTGTAGATATTCGAGATATTGGTAATAGATGGTTAAGAAATTTATTAAATTTAAAAACAATAGATTTAAAAAATATAAAAGAAAAAGTTATACTAATAGCTCATGATTTAACACCATCTCAAACAGCTCAAATTAATTTTCAATATATCCAGGGTTTTATTACAAATGTTGGTGGTGAAACAGCACATACATCTATTATGGCTCGTTCTTTAGAAATACCTGCTATTGTTGGAACAGGTAATATTACAACAAAAATCACAAGTGGTGATTTTATCATATTAGATGGCATCAATAACAAAATATTTATTAACCCTGATGAACACATTATTCATACTTTCAAAATACGTAAAAAAACATATCTAAATCAAAAAAACAAACTAAAAAAATTTATTTCTTTACCAGCAATAACTATTGATAATCGTAAAATAGAAATTAGCGCTAATGTTAGTAATATACAAGATATAATAAATGCAAAAAAATACGGAGCAGAATCAATTGGTTTATATAGAACAGAGTTTTTATTTATGGAACGTACAAACTTACCTTCTGAAGAAGAACAATTTCATGAATATAAAAAAGCTGCAATAATTATGCAGCATAAACCAGTAATTATCCGCACAATGGATATTGGCGGAGATAAAGAAATTCCGTATATGAATTTTCCAAAAGAAGAAAATCCTTTTCTTGGTTGGCGAGCAATTCGAATCAGCCTGGCCAAAAAAGATATTTTAATCACACAATTATTAGCAATTTTACGGGCATCACATTTTGGAAAACTAAGAATATTATTTCCGATGATTATTTCAATAGAAGAAATACATGAATTAAAACATGAAATTCAAAAAGCTAAATACATATTACATCAAAAAAAAATACCATTTGATAAAGATATTAAAATTGGTATCATGATTGAAACACCCTCATCCGCTATCATTGCACACTCTTTAATTAAAGAAGTAGATTTTTTTAGTATTGGTACAAATGATTTAACACAATATACCTTAGCAGTAGACCGAAGAAATGACCTTATTTCACATTTATATAATCCAATGAGTCCATCTATTTTAAAATTAATAAAAAACGTTATAAATGCATCACACGAAGAAGGTAAATGGACAGGTATGTGCGGTGAGTTTGCGGGTAACGAAAAAGCAACAATACTCCTGTTAGGAATGGGGTTAAATGAATTTAGTATGAATGCATCGTTTATTCCAAAAATTAAAAAAATAATCAGAACCACGACATTTAAAAAAGCACAAGAATTAGCAAATATGGTATTAAAACAAAACACTCATAAAAACATTATGCAATTACTCAATAGTTATATTTTATAAATTAAATATTTAAAATTTTATTACGAATACACTAATTAAGAATAAATTATGAACTTATTTTCTAACTTTTTTAATAAAAAATCACATTTATTAGAAAAAAATATAAAAATCTTTGCTCCTATTTCTGGAATCGTAGTCAACTTACAATCTGTTCCTGATGAAGTATTTTCAAAAAAAATTATTGGTGATGGTATAGCTATTAATCCATCAGGTCAAAGAATTGTTGCACCTATTGCAGGCACTATTGGTAAAATCTTTAAAACTATGCACGCTTTTTCAATCCTATCGAAAGAAAAAATAGAAATCTTTGTACATTTTGGTATTGATACAATTCTATTAAAAGGAAAGGGATTTAAACAAATTGCAAAAGAAAACCAATACGTTAATATCGGTGATACAATCATTGAATATGATTTACAATTCCTAAAAAATAATGCAAAATCTATTTTAACGCCAGTTGTTGTTTCAAATATAGATGAAATAAAAAAAATAACAAAATATTCAGGAACAGTCAAAGCGGGAAAAACGCTAATTATGAAAATTTTTAAATAAAAAACAATTTTTTGAAACGGTACGATAAAATATAGTGCCGTTTTCAACAGTCAATGATATACAAAATCAATATATATTATACAATCGTTAATATTTATTATATGATATAAAACATTTTAATTTACTCCATAGAATGAAATCCATTTATGAAAAAATTTTGTTTATCAAAACTCAGTCATTATAACACCAGAATAAAAAAAGCAATCTTGGCATTACGTTTACATCAAGGTGTTATTTTAATAGATAATAAAAATCGAGAAAATGAAGGTGACTTGATATTTTCATGTGAGAACATGACAATTAAACAAATGGCATTAACAATACGTTATGGTAGTGGCATTGTTTGTTTATGTATTACTGAAAAAAAAAGAAAACAGTTAGATTTACCAATGATGGTAAAAAATAATACTAGTACTTATCATACAGGATTTACAATTAGCATTGAATCAGCAAAGGGTATATCAACAGGTGTATCCGCTAAAGACAGACTGAAAACAATAAAAACAGCTATCTCAGATACTGCACGATCAAGTGATTTTAATAAACCCGGTCATGTATTCCCGTTATGTGCCCATTCAGGGGGTTTATTATTAAGACCAGGTCATACAGAAGCATCAATTACATTAATGTCTTTAGCAGGTTTTAAACCTATGAGTGTAATTTGTGAACTTACAAATAAAGACGGTAGTATGGCACAAATCAAAGACATTATACAATTTTCTTATTTACATAATATGCCAGTATTAACAATAGATGATTTAATATTATACGTAAGAAATAATATATATATTTAATTATGTATCATTTTTTTATACTCGCCATGGACCAACGGGGATTAATAAAAATATCTGTGTTTTGAGTGAAACTTTCAGATTGAAAATATAAAAACCCTAAATATGCAATCATTGCTGCATTATCCGTACAAATATTAACACTTGGAGAATATAATACTATATTATTGTCTTGAAACGTTGATTTCAATAAATGAATTAATCTTAAATTTGCACTCACACCTCCAGCAACAATAACACGATTATAACCTGCTTTTTGTACAGCATAATACGTTTTATGTCTTAAAATATCAAATACTGTATATTCAAATTGACAAGCAATATTATGTAAATTTTGAATATTATGAAGATTTTGTTGTATTAACTTTAATGTAAAAGTTTTTAATCCTGAAAAACTAAAATTGAATCCTGAATTATTTTTCATGGGAAAAGGAAAAACAAATTTACCTAATTCTCCTTTTTGTGCAAATTGTGATAGTAGTGCTCCGCCTGGATACCCTAAATGTAATGCTTGAGCAACTTTATCAAATACTTCCCCGACAGCATCATCCAATGTATTACCTAAAATTTCATACTGACCTAACTTATGTGCATTAATTAATTGCGTATGTTTTCCTGATACCAATAAACCAATAAAAGGAAATTGAATAGAATTATTTTCCATCATTGGTGATAATAAATGCGCTTCCATATGATTGATTGGAATCGCAGGAATATTACAGGAATAAGCAAAAGCACAACTTACTGCTGCACCAATCAGTAAAGAACCAGATAAACCTGGACCCGCAGTATATGCAATACCGTTAATACTATCTAAACAAATATTATATTTTTTTATAACATCTCTAATTAATGGAGCAACTTGATATATATATTGTCGAAATGCTAACTCTGGTACTACACCACCATACTTACTATGTATATTATTTTGATGTAATAATTTATTGATTAATAATCCACTCTGGTCATCATAAATAGCAACACCGGTATCATCAAAAGAAGTTTCTACACCTAATATACGCATATTTTATCCCTAAACATAACACACTTATTTAAATATTTAAAATAAGATATTATATAATATATATATTAAAAATAAAAAATATTTTTAAATAACAAATTTAAGGACATAACTTATGCCAGTTATTAAAATAAGAGATAATGAACCATTTGATGTAGCATTAAGACGTTTTAAGAGAGCATGCGAAAAATCAGGAATACTATCTGAAATTCGTAGAAGAGAATTTTATGAAAAACCTACTACACAAAGAAAAAGAGCTAAAGCTTCTGCTATTAAAAGACTGATAAAAAAATTATCTCGAGAAAATGCTCGTCGTGTACGTTTATACTAATATAATATATAAATTCCATTTTCAATAAAATTATAGATAATATAATATGCATCAATTTATACCATCGGATATTATCAAAGAACTACTTGATCAAACAAATATCGTAAATATTGTTAATGAACGTATTAAAGTAAAAAAAATCGGTAAAAATTATTATGCTTTATGTCCATTTCATACAGAAAATACACCATCATTTACTATAAACTATGAAAAACAATATTTTTATTGTTTCGGATGTCATGTACACGGTAATATTATTGATTTTTTAATGCAATACGATCACATGAGTTTTTTAGAAAGTATATATGAACTTTCAAGTATTACAGGTATAACACTTAAAAAAACTCATGCAAATAATACAAAAACAGCATATTATAAAAATCAACTATATCAAGCGACACAAGAATCAGCAAAATTATATTGTAAAAATATTCAATTAAAATATTCTCAAGAAGCAATACAATATTTACAAAATAGAAATATTACATTAAACACAATAAAAAACTTTAATATTGGATTTTCTAATAATCCATTTTTTTTATCAAAAAATATTCATAATAACATATATATTGATTATTTAATACACCTAGGCATTTTATTTAATAAAAACCATACCTATCAATATGATCGATTTTATAAAAAAATTATTTTTCCCATTAAAAATCAATATGGTAAAATTACTGGTTTTGGAGGACGGAATTTAAATAATAATTATCCAAAATATATTAATTCACCACAAAATACAATATTTAATAAAAGTTATCAACTATACGGAATTGAAAAAGTACAAATACAATCCAACAATAAATATATACTAGTAGTAGAAGGATATTTTGATGTTATATCATTAACCCAATTTAATATCCATAATACAGTAGCGATCCTAGGAACTACTATTACAAAATACCAAATCAACCTACTATTAAAATTTAGTAAACATATTATTTTCTGCTATGACGGCGATATAGCAGGAAAAAAAGCATCTCAGAGAACTATGCAACTTATGTTATCACACCTACACCAAAATATAAATATTGAATTTATGTTTTTACCAACAGGAGAAGATCCACATAGTCTGATTCATAAAGAAGGTACTATAAAATTTAAAAAAAGAATGAAGCATTCTATAAATATAATACAGTTTTTATTTAACATGCTCATAAAAAATCTGAAATTAAATTCATTATATGAAATAAATAACATGCTTAATATTGCTGTACCATTAGTTCATCAAATACCCAATACATATATTAAAATACATTTAAAAAAAATTATTGGACAAAAAATAGGTATTTTTGACGAAATACAATTAAATCAAATATTCTATAAAAAAAAACATTATATACTTAATAAAGTGATTAAACCAAATAATATACGGATTTTAATTAGTTTAATTATACAAAATCCTGAATTAAGTAATATTTTAATATTTGATATTAATGAACTCAAAACGATTCATATTAATGGCTTATCTTTATTTTTGGAAATTTTACATATTTGTAGAAAATATAATAATATTAATACCGGGCAAATTATTGAATTTTATAGAAATAAAAATATTTTTTCTGTGGTTACTAAATTAGCATACTGGAATAATTTTATTGATCACGATACAATAAATCATGTATTTATTAATTTAATTAAAAAAATATACTATATCGCTCTAGATAAAAAATATCAAAAATTAATCATCAAAGATAGATTAACTCATCTAAATTATGATGAAAAATGTATATTATGGAAAATTAATAAAACATTATCACATAATTAATAATATCATATTTAAAATATAAAATAGAGATTTTATTACAATATATAATTCATTGATATTAAACAGAATACCACAGGAAATGTATTATGGAACAAAATTCACAATTAAAAATTAAATTACTGATCATACACGGAAAAGCACAAGGATATTTAACTTATCTAGATATTCATAACTTCTTATCAAAAGAAGTTATTCACTCTAATCAAATTGAAGATATTATTCAAATGATTAATGATATGGGTATTCAAGTCATTGATAAAATACCAAAAAAAAATACGAAAGATTTATACATGAATAAAAAAAAAAATAAAAATACGAATATATCAACAAAAACAGGAAATACTGATACAGATACAGAAGTAGGACGAACAACCGATCCGGTTCGTATGTACATGCGCGAAATGGGAACTGTTGCATTATTAACACGAGAAGGAGAAATTAATATTGCAAAAAAAATTGAATCAGGTATGAAACAAATCCAATCTTCAGTATCTACATATCCTGAAGCGATTATTTATCTATTAAATCAATATGAACGCGTACAGTTAGGACAAATTCGACTATCTGATGTAATTTCCGGTTTTACACAATCTGGAATAAAAAAGAATTTTTTCATACAACCTAATTTGAATAATAACCAAAATATTAATAATGATACTAATATTGAAAAAACAGACACTACTATAACTACAGAAGAATACAATATTGATCCAGAATTAGCAGAAAACTTTTTTATGCAATTAAAAAATCAATATATCAAAGTGTCTAAAATTGCTAATAAAAAAAATCGACATAATCAAGATATAAAACAAGAAATTTACAAACTCTCAATAATGTTTAAAACAGTCAAATTAGTACCTAAACAATTTGATTATTTAATGCATAATATGCGTAATATGATACAAAGAATTAGAACAGAAGAACGTATTATTATGAAATTATGCATCGAAAAATGCAAAATCCCAAAAAAAATATTTATAAAATTTTTTATTGATAACGAAACTAATAAAACATGGTTACATAATATCGGAAAACTAAAAATATCATGGGCAGAAAAACTTGATAAATATAAAAATAAATTTTGTATAATCATGCAAAGATTAAAACAAATAGAAAAAGAAACTGGATTAATGATATATGAAATCAAACATATTAATAGACAGATGATTATGGGAGAAATACAAACTAAAAAATCTAAAAAAGAAATGATCGAAGCAAACTTAAGACTAGTAATTTCTATTGCTAAAAAATACACTAATCGGGGCCTACAATTTTTAGATCTTATACAAGAAGGCAACATTGGTTTAATGAAAGCTGTTGAAAAATTTGAATATAAGAGAGGATATAAATTTTCTACATATGCAACCTGGTGGATTAGACAAGCTATTACACGATCCATTGCTGATCAAGCGAGAACAATACGCATACCAGTACATATGATTGAAACTATTAATAAACTAAATCGTATTTCTAGACAAATTTTACAAGAAATTGGCCGAGAACCAACACCTGAAGAACTATCAACAAGAATGTTGATTCCAGAAGAAAAAATTCGAAAAGTATTAAAAATAGCTAAAGAACCGATTTCCATGGAAACACCAGTTGGTGATGATGAAGATTCACAATTAAGTGATTTTATCGAGGATACAAATTTAGAATTACCAATTAACTTAGCAACAACTGATAGTTTAAGATTAGCCACATATAATATTTTATCTGCACTAACCCCCAGAGAAGCTAAAGTACTAAGAATGCGTTTTGGAATTGATATGAATACCGATCACACTCTGGAAGAAGTCGGTAAACAATTTTCAGTAACTAGAGAACGAATTAGACAAATTGAAGCAAAAGCATTACGTAAATTACGACATCCAAGCAGATCAGATATTTTAAAAAATTTTTTAGATGACTAATTAATATGAAAAACATAAATATAGCTTCCTAAAACTAATCGGAAGCTAATTATTTTATAATACTATTATTACAAAATTAAATCATATAAAAAATTAAAAATCAATTAGAATATAAATTACGTTTAACTTGTAAAATACGATTTAATACTTGATGCGAAGAAACACCACCGGTTGAATTCTTACTATTAATACACATGAAAATATTTAATTTTTTATATAAATCATTTTGAAAAGCCTGGTGATATTTTTTAAAACAATTAAGACTTAAATCCTCTAAAGTACATTTTTTTTTTATTGCTTCTAAAACGATTTTTCCAACAATAAAATGTGCTTCTCTAAATGTTACACCTTTATTAACTAAATATTCTGTTAATTCAGTAGAATTAGCATACCCTTTTTTAGCAGACGTTAAACATACATCTTGATTAATCTTTATAGTCTTTATGACTAAAGAAGTCATCTTTAAACACATAATCCAATTATCAATTGCAGAAAATAAAATTTTTTTATCTTCTTGCATATCCTTGTTATAAGACAAAGGTAATCCTTTTAATACGACTAACATACTCATTAAACAACCATATACTGTACCTGTTTTACCTCTAATCAACTCTAATGCATCTGGATTTTTTTTTTGAGGCATCAAAGATGAACCAGAAGTCACATAATCTGATAGTTCAATAAAATTCACCTCTCCAGAATTAAAAAAAATTAAATCTTCAGATAATCTTGATAAATGCATCATACTAATCGATGAGATGGATAATAATTCTAGCACATAATCACGATCAGAAACAGCATCTAAACTATTTTGTGTAGAACTGTAAAAACCCATATTTAACGCTAATCTATCTCGATTAATATTACAAAATGTGCCAGATAAAGCACCAGATCCTAAAGGACTAATATTGAGTCTTAATAATGCATCTTTTAATCTATTTTCATCTCTTTGCAACATCTCAATATATGCCAGGCACCAATAAGCAAAGGTAATGGGCTGTGCTCTTTGTAAATGAGTATATCCTGGCATAATATATGCAGAAGAGATCTCAGCTTGTAAAATTAATGTATATTGTAGTTTTTTTAAATAAAAAATTAATTCATTGATAATATATTTACACCATAATTTTAAACTTGTTGTAACCTGATCATTTCGACTACGACCAGTATGTAATTTTTTACCCAAATGACCAACAAGATTAATTAATTTTAATTCTACCCAACTATGAATATCTTCTACTGTTGAATCTAACATGATTATAGGGTTACGGTCTACTATTTTTAGAATTTTTTTTAATGCATATTCAATTTTATGTTGTTCATCCCCAGTTAAGATATTACATTCCAATAGAGATTTTGACCATGCAATTGAACCTAATATATCATATTTTGCTAAAAAATAATCTTCCTGTAAAGAATTATTAAATTTCTCAAACAATGGATGCGTTTTTTGATAAAATCGACCACCCCACAATTTTTTATTTTGATTCATAAATTTATTAAACCTTTAAAATATTCATAAAAATATATAAACTGTTTAAAAAAAATTGTAATATCATTTATTTTTGTAGTGCTCGAATTTTAGAAGATAAAGATAATAATTTAATAAACCCTTGAGCATCATTCTGATTATAGACTGTATCTTTACCAAAAGTTGCAAACTCTTCTAAATATAATGTATGTTTAGCATATTTTTTAATAACAAAAACATTACCTTTATATAACTGTAATACAATTTTACCAGATAACATATTAAAAAAAACCATCGCTGAATTTTGTATTGCTTTTCGAACAGGTGTAAACCAAAGTCCATCATATACCACAGTAGACATTTTTAAACCAAGTTGTTCTCTCCATTGAAAACTATGACGGTCTAATACTAATTGTTCTACTGCTCTCATTGCTGTTACTAAAATTGTTCCACCAGGGGTTTCATAACATCCTCGTGATTTCATACCAGTCACACGATTTTCAACAATATCAATACGACCTATACCATGTTTTGAACCAATTTGATTTAAAAACGTTAACACACCTAATAAACTCAAGTTATTATCGTTAACAGAAATTGGGTATCCATTTTTAAATTCTATCGTTACGTATTCAGCTTCATTTGGAGCAGAAATAGGATCGTTTGTCCAAACCCAACAATTTTTATCCGGAGCATTCCAAGTATCTTCTAATATTCCACCTTCTGTGGAAATATGCCAAATATTTTCATCTCTACTATAAATTTTCTCTTTTGTAGCAGTTGTTGGAATATTTCTCAATTTTAAATATTCAATTAATTCTTCACGAGACGATAATTTCCATTCTCTCCATGGAGATAATACTTGTAAATTAGGAGCTAAGGCCGCATATGCCATTTCAAACCTAATCTGATCATTACCTTTTCCAGTTGCACCATGACAAACCGCAATAGCTTTTTTTTGAAGCGCCAATTTTATTTGTTCTTTTGCAATAATTGGCCTTGCCATAGCCGTTCCCAATAAATAATTACCTTCATATAGTGCACCAGTACTCAATACTGGTAAAATATAATCTCGAATAAACTTTTCTTTTAAATCAACAATACAACAATCTATCGCTCCTGACTGTATAGCTTTTTCAAATATTCCGTCCAATTCTTTTTTAGATTGTCCAATATCTGCAACAAACGCTATAACATCTAATGAATAATTTTCTTTAACCCAT
This sequence comes from Buchnera aphidicola (Takecallis taiwana), assembly GCF_039355125.1. NCBI lineage: Bacteria > Pseudomonadati > Pseudomonadota > Gammaproteobacteria > Enterobacterales > Erwiniaceae > Buchnera > Buchnera aphidicola. Next base: position 41,626 of record NZ_CP134979.1, on the reverse strand, counting down.
GGAATAATCGCGGAAGTATCTAAACCCCCAGAATATGCTAAAACAACCTTTCTATTATTCATACTGTTCACAAAGAAATTTCCTTATCTATATTTACAATCATAGTACCAATATTATGATCATAAAAAAATTTTTTTAATTATATATAATCTATCCAACCTGCAATGTACACTACTTGTTTTAAATATTTTGAAACTCTCATAGCTCTGCATTAACCTTGATCATCATACCCTCATTAATAATACCATCCAACATTAATTGGTGATACATGTTATAATTCATGGTTTTTATTATATGGCCCTCACCATTTAGCACCCCACCAACATCTGTTAACATAATCAAACACACTTGTAATTCTTGTGCTAATAATGCAGCTATTACATCAGAATCAATATTAATTAATATATGATTTTTAGTAATACCAGTGGAACTAATAATTGGTATCATATTAGACTTAAAAAGATAATGAATCAACTTTAATGAATTATTTTTAAAAAATAAAAAATCTTGTATATGTTCTGAATTAAAAACTAGAGTATCGCCATCCGTATAATGTAAACCAATGGCATTAAAACCATGCATACCAGCATATTTTACAAGATTTAAATTGATAGTGCCTGCAAATAAACCTATTTTAAAATCATTATTAGTATTATTCTTATAATCTAACTTACACAATCGATTATCTTGTATACAATCAGTAAAATTATAAAATAAAGACTTTGCCCAACTATCCCNTCCATGCANAAGTAATATATGCTGATCTAACTTTTTATATTGAGATAATATTTTAAAAAAATTATTAACAACATAATTACTAGTTAATAAAATACCTCCTAATTTGATGACTAATATATCATTCATATAAATATACTCATTTAAATACAAATTATATTGGTTCTATCTCGAATAAAACTTATAACATAAAAATTAATTTACTTTTATCTTGTTTTTTAATAATGTACATAAAGAATATGTAATATCAAATTGATTTAGTGTATAAAAATGAAAGTTTTTTACCCCTTCTGTACATAATCTTTGAATAATATTTACACATATCATTAAACTAGCCATTTTATTCAAAGTAGAATTATTACTATCAAGATTATAAAAAATATTATGTATCCAAGTTGGTACATAAACATTTGTTAACTTTACAAATCGTTGTAATTGTTGAAAATTTAAAATTGGTAAAATGCCTGGAATAATATCAACATCAATACCAATCGCAATACAACGATCTCTAAACCTTAAATATTTATCAACGTCAAAAAAAAATTGTGTAATTGCTCTATTTGCACCGCAATCAATTTTTTTTTTTAAATATAATAAATCTAATTTAGCGCTCTGTGCTTCAGGATGCATCTCAGGATATGCTGCAACCGAAATATCAAAATCAGCAATTTTTTTTAATAATGTAACTAAATCACAAGCATAAACTTCTGTACAATATTCTTGTGATATAACATCACCACGTAAAGCAACAATATTTTTAATACCATGATCCCAATATCGTTGAGCTAATTCAGAAATTTTATTAATATTATTAATATATGTAATATGAGGAGCAATATTTAAACTTAAATTCTTAGGAATATTCTGAATAGCTTGATAAGTATAATCAATCGAATATTCTATTTGTGGAGAACATGTTACTGAAATAAATTTTGGATTAAATATACTTAATTTATTAATTGTGGGTAAAAAATTGTTATTTATATTATATAATGTTTTTGGTGGAAAAAACTCAAAAGAAAAATTTACTGTAGATTGAATATCAAAAATAGTTTGATACAAAGTATCATGATGACTATAATTATTTTTCATAAATATATACCAGGTATAATTAATATAATTTATATCATATTTTTAAAATTATATTTTTTAATAATATATAATAATATTATAGTTGATTACAAATATTTTGTATAAAACGGAATAAAACTTTAAAAATATGAAATTTCAACTTGCATAATTCATGATCTAAAAGTAATATATAAAGTAAGAGAAAAAAATACTTAGCCGGCTTAGCTCAGCAGGTAGAGCAACTGACTTGTAATCAGTAGGTCACCAGTTCGATTCCGGTAGCCGGCATAAATTATTATTTTTCGGTGGAGTTCCCGAGCGGCTAAAGGGAGCAGACTGTAAATCTGTCGTCTAACGACTTCGAAGGTTCGAATCCTTCCTCCACCATATAAAATATAAAAATGCGGATATGGTATAATGGTTATTACTTTAGCCTTCCAAGCTAAAAATGCGGGTTCGACTCCCGCTACCCGCTGATATTTAGCTGATATAGCTTAGTTGGTAGAGAGCACACCCTTGGTAAGGGTGAGGTCCCCAGTTCGAATCTGGGTATCAGCAAAACAATAAAATTTTATATAATAAAAAGATACTCAATAAATCCAAAAAATTAAAATATTATAAAAATAATTATAAAAATAAAAGTATATTATATATAGTATAATATTATAAACATATTATATTATGTAATAATATATAATATTTATTGAAAAAATATCATGAAAATATTAAAAATAATAAAAATTACATTTCATATATGAAAATATTATATTTCATACAACGTTTAAAAAACGAAATTAATAATATATGTTGGCCAGAATATACTACTACACTACAAATGACATTCACGATATTTAGTGTAAGTACTATACTATCTTTAGTTTTATGGGTTATAGATAAAACTTTGTTTTTTATAATATCATCTATTATCAATATACGGTTTTAAAAATGTATAATAATAACAAAAAAAGTTGGTATATTTTACAAACGTTTTCAGGTTTGGAAAACTATGTAATACAAAAAATAAAAGAACAAATCGCATCTAGTCAAGCACAAAATCTTTTCGGAAAAATTATGGCACCAGGTGAACAAGTAGTAGAAATAAAATTTGGAAAAAAAAAAGAAAGTGAAATTAAATTTTTTCCTGGATATATTTTTATTAATATGCATTTAAATGAAAAAAGTTGGTCTCTTATAAAGAGCGTTCCAAAAGTTATTGGATTTATAGGACGCGCCTCAAACCAACCTTCTCCTATTGATGATAGTGAAATTGATAAAATTAATCGCCGATTATCAGAATTGGGAGATCAGCCAAGACCAAAAATTATATTTACACCAGGAGAAAAAATAAGAGTAAAAAACGGACCATTTATAGACTTTATAGGAATTGTGGAAAATATAGATTATGGAAAAAACAGATTGACAGTGTCAATATCAATCTTTGGCCGTTCTACACCAGTAGAACTAAATTTTAGTCAAGTTGAAAAAAATACATAAAAATATATAATACTATATTGGTATAAATAAAAAATCTTTTATTTACATAAAGAGAAATTATGGCAAAAAAAATACAATCATATATCAAGTTACAAATTTCTGCAGGAATGGCAAATCCTAGCCCCCCAATCGGACCCGCGTTAGGGCAAAAAGGAGTAAATATTATGGAATTTTGTAAATCATTTAACGAAAAAACCAAAAATTTAGAAAAAGGTATGCCAATTCCAGTAGTGATTACAGTGTATACTGATCGATCATTCACATTTATAACAAAAACTCCTCCAGCGTCTTTTTTATTAAAAAAATACTCTAAAATTGAAAAAGGCTCTAAAAAACCTAAAATAGAAAAAGTGGGACATATTACCCAACAACAAATGCAAGAAATAGCAAAAATTAAATTGTCAGATATGACAGGCGCGAATCTTGATAAAATTAAAAATTCCATCCAAGGAACAGCACGATCTATGGGATTAACAATTGAGGACTAAATGATTAAAATTACAAAAAAAAAACAAATTATATATAAAAAAATTAACCTCAATCAAGAATATAATATTGTACAAGCCATTACTATTTTAAAGAAATACAAAACACATAAATTTATTGAAAGCATAGATATTGCAATGAATTTAGGTATCGATCCAAAAAAAACAGAACAAACCATCCGAGGTGCAACAATATTACCACATGGTTTAGGTAAAAATATTAAAATTGCTGTCTTTACACAAGGTGAAAACATACAAATTGCAAGAAATAATGGCGCTAATATCGCGGGTAATGAAGATATAATACCAATTTTAAAAAACAAAAAAAATAATTTTGATATTGTTATAGCCTCCCCTGATACTATGCATATTGTTAGTAAATTAGGACCAATATTAGGTCCAAGAGGACTGATGCCAAATTTAAAAACAGGAACAATTACAGAAAATATTGGAACAGCAGTAAAAAATGCTAAAAAAGGTAATATAAGATATAAAAATGATAAAAACGGAATAATACATACTACAATTGGAAAAATTAATTTTTCAGATAATCAAATACATGAAAATATCAAACAATTTATTACAGAAATAAAAAAACTAAAACCAAAAAACTTAAAAGGAAATTTTATTAAAAAAATGACCTTATCAACTACAATGGGTTGTGGAATTATAATTGATTTAAATAGTATAATATAAATAATAGAAAATGATTTAATATTATGATGTACTCATTAGATATCTTTATAACTTTCATGAAGGATCAATAAAATACATGGCATTAAATTTAGCAGAAAAAAAAAATATCGTTATAAAAATTAATCAAATTGCAAAAACAGCATTATCTGCAGTTATTGCAACACTAAAAAATATCCCAGCAAATAAAATTACCGAATTAAGAAAAATAAGTCGTACAGAAAACGTATTTTTATATGTCATAAAGCATACCTTGCTCAAACTTTCTTTAAAAGATACACAATTAGCATGCTTAAATACAAAAATTAACGGATCAACTCTAATTGGCTTTTCATTAGATAATCCAGGCAGTGCAGCAAAAATATTTCAAAGATTTTCTCAAGAAAATCAAGGCTTTTCAATTATAACCGCTGCCTTGAATAATAAAATTCTATCACAGATAGAAATTCATGATTTAGCAAATTTACCAAATTTCAAAGAAGCAATAACACGTTTTATAATAACCATAAAAACTGCAACGATAGGACAATTATTTTCTACATTATTAGCGATTAAAGATAAGAAAATAATATTAAAATAAATACTACTGTAGTAAACTAAAACATTAAATAAAATTAATTTTTATTGTTGTTAGGAATCTTGAATAATGGCTATTACAAAAGAACAAATAATAGACGCAATATCAACAATGTCTGTTATCGAAATTGTTGATCTTGTTTCTACTATGGAAAAAAAATTTGGTGTATCTTCTATTCCAGTTGTCACAAACAATGAAAATCAACAATCACAACAACCAGAAGAAAAAACAGAATTTGACATATTTCTAAAATCATTTGGCAAAAACAAAATATCAGTTATTAAAGCTGTGCGCAGTACTATGGGATTAGGATTAAAAGAATCAAAAGATTTAGTAGAATCAGCGCCAACTATGCTAAAAGAAAAAATCAGTAAAAAAGATTCTGAATTATTTAAAGATACTTTAGAAAAAGCCGGTGCTACTATTGAAATTAAATAATTTACATTTATAATAATAAATTATATATATNTTNATAACATATAAATGCTGGTGAAATATAGTATCACCAGCTATAGTATATTATTAATAATACTATTATAAAATAAAAAAATATTATAAACTATAATATACTAAAATAATACATAAATGTTAATTTCATGTTATTGTTAGCAAAAAATAACAATATTTATAATTCACGTTATATATATTAAATTATATTTAATATATATAAATCCATTATCTAAAAGATTGGGCGTATAATAGTGTATTCTGAAACTGAAAAAAAACGCATTCGGAAAGATTTTGGAAAATATGTAACAGTGTTAGATATTCCCTATCTCCTTTCTGTACAAATAAAATCTTATAAGAAATTTATTCAAAAAGATAAAACAGGTCAAAAAGGTTTAGAATCAGTTTTTCAATCTATCTTTCCAATTAAAAGTTATAATAATAATGCAGAATTACAATATGTTGATTATTTCCTAGGAACACCAATATTTAACGCTAGGGAATGTCAAATTAGAGGTACAACATATTCTATATCGGTACGTGCAACGTTACGATTAATAATATATGAACCAGATGGAAAAAAAGAAAATATTAAAAATATAAAAGAACAAGAAGTATATATGGGTGAAATACCGATTATGACGAATAATGGAACATTTATTATCAATGGAACTGAAAGAGTCGTCGTATCGCAACTTCACAGAAGTCCAGGAGTATTTTTTGATAATGATAAAGGAAAAACACACTCATCTGGAAAAACGTTGTACAATGCTAGAATTATACCATATCGAGGTTCTTGGTTAGATTTTGAATTTGACCATAAAGACAATTTATTTGCACGTATTGATCGACGTAAGAAAATTCCAGTTAGTATCATATTACGTGCTTTAGGATACAATACCACAGAAATTTTAAATTTATTTTTTGATAAAATGATTTACCGATTTATTAATAATAAAATCTATTTAGAATTTGAACCTACGATATTAAAAAATGAAAAAATATCATTCAATATTATTCATAAGAATATTATCTACATTAAAAAAGGAGAAAAAATTAATAATCAACATATTAAAATGTTAAAAAAAGAAAATATTACATCAACACCAGTACCAATCGAACATTTAATCGGTAAAATTGTTTCTAAAGATTATTATGATTCAAAAAATAAAAAAAATCTTGTTCCTGCAAACACAAAACTGACAGCAGAATATATCAAAAAAATAAAAAAAAATAATATCTGTACTATAGAAACGATTTTTACAAATCGTGATAATCGAGGGCCATATATTTCAAAAACATTAAAAATGGACCCAGCATCTGATACGACAAGCGCACTCATAGAAATATATCGTATTATGAGACCAGGAGAACCACCAACTAAAGAAGCATCCGAACATCTTTTTGAAAATTTATTCTTTTCAGAAGATCGATACGATTTATCTTCCGTTGGAAGAATGAAATTTGATAACGCGTTATGTAAAAATAAGAAAACAAAAAAAAGTGTCTTAAGTAAAAATGATATTATTGCTGTAATTCGTAAATTAATTAATATCAGAGATGGTAAAGGTAAAATTGATGATATTGATCATTTGGGTAATAGACGTATCCGATCAATCGGAGAAATGATCGAAAATCAATTTCGAATCGGACTCATTCGAGTCGAAAGAACTATACGAGATAGATTATCTTTAGGTGATTTAGATACTTTAATGCCACAAGATATAATTAATTCTAAACCAATTTCAGCTGTTGTAAAAGAATTTTTTACATCAAGTCAATTATCACAATTTATGGACCAAAATAACCCACTTTCTGAAATTACACATAAAAGACGAATTTCTGCACTCGGAATCGGTGGATTAACTCGAGAACGAGCTGGATTTGAAGTACGCGATGTACATCCAACACATTATGGTAGAATTTGTCCAATTGAAACTCCAGAAGGACCAAACATCGGATTAATTAATTCATTAGCACTATATGCAAAAATTAATAAATATGGCTTTTTAGAAACACCATATCGACAAGTACAACATGGAATAGTAACAAATCATATACATTACTTATCAGCAATAGAAGAAAATAATTATATTATTGCTCAAGCAAGTACAAAACTTGGTTTAAAAGGCGAATTACTTAATCCACTCATTACTTGTCGTTTCCAAGGAGAATCAAATTTATTTCCAAAAAATAAAATTCATTATATGGATGTTTCTGCACAACAAACAGTTTCTGTTGGCGCATCTTTAATACCATTTTTAGAACACGATGATGCTAATCGAGCACTAATGGGTGCAAATATGCAAAGACAAGCAATCCCAACAATGAAAGCAGAAAAACCATTAGTAGGAACTGGAATAGAACGAGCTGTTGCTGTCGATTCGGGTGTTACAGTAGTTGCAAAAAGAAGTGGAACTGTACAACATGTTGATTCATCTAGAATTATTATTAAAGTCGATGATAATAAAATCACATCTGAAGAAGCTGGTATTGATATTTATAATCTTATTAAATATACTCGATCGAATCAAAATACTTGTATTAATCAAGTACCGTGTATTCAAATAGGAGATAAAATTAGCAAAGGTAATGTATTAGCAGACGGCCCTGCAACAGATTTAGGTGAACTTGCATTAGGACAAAATATGCGCGTAGCATTTATGTCATGGCATGGATATAACTTTGAAGATTCGATATTAATTTCCGAAAAAATTATACACCGAGACCAATTTACTACAATACATATTCAAGAATTATCATGTATGGCTCGTGATACTAAATTAGGACCTGAAGAAATTAGCGCTGATATACCAAATATTAGTGAATCGTGTCTCTCGAAATTAGATGCGTCAGGTATTGTATATATCGGTGCCGAAGTCACTGAAGGTGATATTCTCGTTGGTAAAGTAACACCAAAAAATGAAAGTCAATTAACACCAGAAGAAAAATTATTACGAGCAATATTTGGAGAAAAAGCATCAGATGTCAAAGACTCATCCTTAAGAGTACCGAGCGGAATATCAGGAACAGTTATAGATGTACAAATATTTACAAGAAATGGAGTAGAAAAAGATAAAAGAACATTAGAAATTGAAAATATCCAAATTAAAAATATTCAAAAAGAACTAACAAGAGAATTTAAAATTTTTAAATATTATTTATTTGAAAGAATAAAAAATATTTTAATAAAATATGGAATATCAGAAACAAAATTACAACAAATGAATCAAGAAAAATGGTATAAAATTGGAATTACTGATCAAAACATCGCTCAACAAATCAATAAAATATTTGATCAGTATTATACGTTCAAAAAAGAATTTGAAAAAAAAATAGATTTTAAAAAGAAAAAGATTGTACAAGGTGACGATTTAGCACCTGGGGTATTAAAAACTATTAAAGTATATTTAGCAATAAAACGACAAATACAAACTGGTGATAAAATTGCAGGTAGACATGGAAACAAAGGAGTAATATCAAAAATTAATCCAATTGAAGATATGCCATATGATAAATATGGAATACCAATAGATATTGTTCTTAATCCATTAGGCGTACCATCACGTATGAATATTGGACAAATATTAGAAACACATTTAGGAATGGCAGCAAAAGGTATAGGTAATAAAATCAATAACATGTTTAAAACACAACAATCAGTTACAAATATCCGTAATTTCATACAAAAAGTATTTAATACAGGACATAACATTAGACAAAAAATTAACTTTAATAATTTTTCCGATACGGAAATATTAACATTAGCACGCAATTATAAAAACGGATTGCCAATTGCAACACCAGTATTTGATGGCGCTACTGAACAAGAAATTAAAGAATTATTAAAACTAGGTGGTATACCACAATCTGGTCAAATTAATTTATTTGATGGACGCACTGGTAATAAATTTGATAGACCAGTAACAGTTGGATATATGTATATGTTGAAATTAAATCATTTAGTTGATGATAAAATGCACGCTCGATCAACAGGTTCATATAGTTTAATTACACAACAACCTCTCGGTGGAAAAGCACAGTTCGGTGGACAACGATTTGGAGAAATGGAAGTATGGGCTTTAGAAGCTTATGGAGCTGCATATACATTACAAGAAATGTTAACTGTAAAATCAGATGATGTCACTGGTAGAACAAAAATATATAAAAATATAGTAAAAAGTAATTACCATATGAATCCAGGAATGCCAGAATCATTCAATGTACTATTACGAGAAATTCGATCTTTAGGTATAAACATTGAACTCGACGATGAATAAAATATTAACAATCAACATACAACCATTTTTACAATACCTTAAACAACAGTTTTAAAAATAACGGAGTCTTTTGTGAAAGACGTAATACAATTTATTAAAAATAATAATACTATTGAAGACTTTAACTCTATTAAGATTCAACTTGCTTCTCCAGATACAATTCGATCCTGGTCATTTGGAGAAGTTAAAAAACCAGAAACTATTAATTACCGTACATTTAAACCTGAAAGAGATGGATTATTTTGTTCAAAAATATTTGGGCCAATTAAAGATTATGAATGTTTATGTGGAAAATATAAACGACTTAAACATCGTGGTATCATGTGTGAAAAATGTGGCGTAGAAGTCACACAAACGCGTGTACGTCGAGAACGTATGGGTCATATTGAATTAGCTACACCGGTATCTCATATCTGGTTTTTAAAATCATTGCCGTCAAAAATAAGCTTGCTATTGGATATACCGTTACGTGATATAGAAAGAGTACTATATTTTGAATCTTATATCATAATCGAAGAAGGCATGACGGATCTTGAAAGAAAACAAATTTTAACAGAAGAACAATATTTAGATGCATTAGAAGAATTTGGAGATGAATTTGATGCTCAAATGGGAGCAGCAGCGATTCAAATCTTATTAAAAGAAATTGATTTATCTGAAGAACATGAACAATTACATAATCAATTACAAGGCATACAAGCAGAAAATAAGAAAAAAAAATTAACTAAAAGAATTAAAATTATAGAATCATTTATTCTATCTAATAATAAACCAGAATGGATGATTTTAAACGTATTACCCATTTTACCCCCTGATTTACGACCACTAGTTCCACTTGATGGAGGAAGATTTGCAACATCAGATTTAAATGATTTATACCGACGTGTTATAAACCGAAATAACAGATTAAAAAGATTATTAGAATTATTTGCTCCGGACATTATTATCCGTAATGAAAAAAGAATGCTGCAAGAAGCAGTGGATGCACTACTTGATAACGGAAGAAGAGGAAAAGCAATTTTAGGTTCTAATAAACGGCCATTAAAATCATTAGCAGATATGATTAAAGGGAAACAAGGTAGATTTAGACAAAATTTACTAGGTAAACGAGTAGATTACTCTGGTCGTTCTGTAATTACCGTAGGACCATACTTAAAATTAAATCAATGCGGTTTACCAAAAAAAATGGCATTAGAATTATTTAAACCATTCGTTCTAGGAAAATTGGAAAGTAAAGGTTTTGCTGCCACTATTAAAAGCGCTAAAAAAATGGTTGAATTATCCGATCCTATAATATGGGATGTATTAGATGAAATTATTCACACACATCCGATTTTATTAAATCGTGCACCAACATTGCACAGATTAGGAATACAAGCATTTAACCCAATATTAATAGAAGGTAAATCAATACAATTGCATCCATTAGTATGCGCTGCGTATAATGCTGATTTTGATGGAGATCAAATGGCCGTGCATATACCGTTAACCCAAGAATCTCAACTTGAAGCACAATCTTTGATGATGTCAACAAAAAATATTCTTTCCCCTGCAAATGGTGAGCCCGTAATTATTCCATCACAAGATGTTGTATTGGGTTTATATTATATGACCCGAAAAAAGAAAAATAGCAAAGGAGAAGGATCTTTATTCAAAGATGTACGTGAAGTGGAAAAAATATACCAAATGGGATCAATTGATTTACATGCTATAATATATGTCAAAATTGTTGAATATACTAAAACAAAAGTCAATACTTTTATCAAAAAATCACGCATTCTTCGTACCAGTGTAGGAAGAGCAATTTTATGGCAAATTTTCCCAAAAGGATTACCATTTAGCTTACTAAAGACGACTTTAAATAAACAATCTATTTCATCTTTATTAACTTTATGTTCTAAAACTTTAGGGCTAAAGAAAACAGTTCTATTTGCAGACCAGATTATGTATACTGGATTTAAATATTCTACATTATCAGGTATTTCAGTGGGTATCGATGATATGGTGATCCCAAAAGAAAAAGAGAGTATTCTTGAAGCGGCAAAATATGAAGTATTAGAAATACAAGAACAGTTTCAATCAGGATTAGTGACTTCAGGAGAGAAATATAATAAAATTATTGATATATGGTCCACATCAAACGATAAAATATCACAAGCAATGATGAAAAACTTATCTATAACACATGATAAAAATACAGATAGCACAAATATAAAACAAAAATCTTTTAATAATATTTTTATGATGGCTGATTCTGGAGCAAGAGGTTCTGCAGCTCAAATTAGACAATTAGCAGGTATGAGAGGTTTGATGGCCAAACCAGATGGATCGATTATTGAAACACCAATTACAGCAAATTTTAGAGAAGGCTTAAATGTATTACAATATTTTATTTCTACACATGGCGCAAGAAAAGGATTAGCAGATACCGCCTTAAAAACTGCCAATTCTGGTTATTTAACACGTAGATTAGTTGATGTCGCTCAAGACCTAGTAATAACAGAATACGATTGTGGTACTAACAAAGGTATTAAATTATATCCTATTATTGAAGGTAGTGACGTAAAAGAACCGTTAAGAGAAAGAGTATTGGGACGTGTAACTACAAAAAGTATTTTACATCCTAATTCAAATAAAATACTAATTTCACAAAATACATTACTTAGTGATTATCATTGTGATATATTAGATAAATATGGTATCGACACAATAACAGTACGATCAGTAGTAAATTGTGAAACTAATTTTGGAGTTTGTGCATGTTGTTACGGATATGACTTAGCGAGAGGAGAATTAGTAAAAACTGGTGAAGCTATTGGTGTAATAGCCGCGCAATCTATTGGAGAACCAGGTACTCAATTAACAATGCGAACATTCCACATTGGTGGAGCAGCTTCAAGATCTGTAACAGAATCACGTATTGAAGTAAAAAATAAAGGTACAATCAACTTAAATAATGCCAAAACAGTACTGAATTTTTATGGAAAAACCGTGATTGTTGATAATAAAGTTGAATTACACATACTAGATTTTATGGGAAAAATTAAAGAAAGTTATAAAATACCTTATGGTGCTACCCTAGAAAAAGGACATGGAGAAACAGTCAATATCGGAGAAACACTAGCTACCTGGGATCCACATACCATACCAATCGTTACTGAAGTTCCCGGGCATATAAAATTTATAGATATGATAGAAGGGCAAAGTATCATTAAACAAAGGGATGAATTAACTGGTTTATCTTCTATAGTAATATTAGATACCTCTGAACGTACAAATATTGGTAAAGAATTACGACCTACAGTCAAAATTACCCAAAAAAATGGAGAAGATATATTAATACCTGGATCAGGAGTACCAGCACAATATTTTTTACCTGGAAAAGCAATCATTCAATTAAGTGATACAAGTACAGTACATCCAGGAGATATTATTGCAAGAATTCCACAAGCAACAGGGGGTACTAAAGATATTACAGGAGGCTTACCAAGAGTAGCAGACTTATTTGAAGCAAGATATGGTAAAGATTTAGCAATTCTATCTGAAATAGATGGGGTAATATCGTTTGGTAAAGAAACAAAAGGAAAGATTAGATTAATTATTACTCCAAGTAATCAAGATGAAAAAACATATGAAGTAATGATTCCAAAATGGAGACCAGTTAATGTATTTGAAGGCGAAAACATTAAAAAAGGAGATATTATATCTGATGGAATTGAATCCCCACACGATATTTTACGTTTAAAAGGCGTAAAACATTTAACAAAATATATCGTTAATGAAGTACAAGCAGTATACCGATTACAAGGTGTAAGAATTAATGATAAACATATTGAAGTAATTATTAAACAAATGTTAAGAAAAGTTACCATCACTGATGTCGGACAATCCAAGTTCTTAAATGGTGAGCAAGTAGAATACGCTCGTATTAAAATACAAAATAGCAAATTAGAACATATGTATCAAACACCTGCTACTTTTGAAAGAAATTTATTAGGTATAACTAAAGCATCTCTTGCAACAGAATCATTTATATCTGCAGCATCATTTCAAGAAACAACACGCGTATTAACTGAAGCAGCAGTATCAGGAAAAAGAGATAACTTAAGAGGACTAAAAGAAAATGTTATTGTAGGCCGGTTAATACCGGCAGGTACAGGATATATTTATCATATTAATCGTATTAAACACAAAAAAAATACAAAAAAAAATAAAAAATAATACTCTGAAAATATATTAAATGATATAATAATATATTATTTGTGATAACCTATTTTCAAGATACGGCTATCACAATATTATATTTTATAAAAAATATATAAATTTATTATATATTTTGAAATTATACTACATCTTACCAAGATACATTTTTTTTTTAGTCATTTTATCAATATATGACATACCAAAAGCTGATAATACAAATGTTAAATGAATAATTACACACCACATAATTTTATCATCTAATATTTTTTCTGCCTCCATAAATAATCTCAATAAATGTACGGAAGAAATGGCTACTATTGAAGAAGCAACTTTATTTTTAATAGAATTAACATCCATTGTACCCATCCAGCTCAATCGTTTTGTACTATCATGAATATCCATCTTAGAAATAAAATTTTCATACCCTGAAAACATAACCATCACTAATAACCCACCTACTAAAGAAATATCAATTAATGATAATACAATTAATACTAAACCTGACTCTGACATAATTAAAATTTCCGGTATAACAGAAATCACTTGTTGAAAAAATTTTAATGTTAATAAAATAAAACCAAAAGATAAACCAACATACACTGGAAACATTAACCAACGAGAAGCATATATCATTCTCTCAATTTTTTCTTCCATGTCTCCACTCCCTATATGTATTTAATATTTTTGAATGAATATTTTATAATAATATAATATATACACAATATACTTAAAAAAATTACAAAGAAATTATGAAATATGTAAAAACCATATTTTAAGAACGTAATTTAATATTTATGTTAAAAATATAATATGTATTTTTATTGGAAATAATATGTATTACAAAAATCAAAAAATTAAAACCGCATTAATTAGTGTATATAATAAAAAAAATATTATTTCTTTAGTAAAAGAATTATTTAAAAAAAATATTACACTATTTACAACCAATTCAACCGGAAAATATTTAAAAAAAAATAACATTATAACAAAAGATGTCTCAGAAATTACAAAATATCCAGAAATTTTCGATGGACAAATAAAAACACTACATCCAAAAATATTTGGAGGAATTTTAGGGAAACATAATAAAAACATAGAAACTACTAAAAAATATAATATCCCAATTATCGATTTAGTAATAGTTAATTTCTATCCATGTCACACTTTATATAATATAAAAGATTATGTAAAACCCAATATTGATATTGGAGGACCGGCGATGGTACGCGCAGCCGCAAAAAATTATAAAAATACTATTGTTATAGTAGATATATTAGATTATCAGATTTTCTTAAATGAAATACAGAATACTGGTATTATCAGTATAGAAACAAGACTAAGATTAGCAAAAAAAGCATTTGAATATACTGCACATTATGATCAATTAATTCTACAATACTTACAAAATAAAATTAATATTTCAGAAAATAAAAAAAATAATTTACCTGAAACAATATATATCAAATATCATAAAAAACAAAATTTAAAATACGGTGAAAACCCACATCAAAAGTCAGCGTTATATGTACAAAACACAGAATGTAATACAGATTATATAGAATCCATGCAGCAAATGAACGGTGCAAAATTATCATACAATAATATTTATGATGCTCACATAGCATTTGAATGTGTAAATCAATTTACAAACCCAACATGCGTAATTATTAAACATGGTAATCCATGTGGCGCATCAAGCGCTACTGATCTAATATCAGCATATTTACATGCATATAATAGCGATTCTATTTCAGCATTTGGAGGAATTATTGGTTTTAATCAACTAATTGATAAAAAACTCATTTCTACAATTATTAAAAAACAATTTGTTGAACTAATTATTGGACCTGAAATTACTAAAGATGCAATGAATATTATCAAGCAAAATAATAAAATCAAAATATTAATTTTTAATAATTATAAAAAAAAACATTCTGCTACGATAGAATATAAAACCATTAACAATAGTTTATTAGTGCAAGAAATAAACAATCAATTTGAAGATTATAAAAAATGGCGTATTGTCAGTATTAAACAACCAACAGTGCTAGAAAAAAAATATGCTTTGTTCGGATGGAAAATAACAAAATTTGTGAAATCTAATGCTATTGTATATATAAATGGATTTAATACAATTAGTATTGGAGCAGGACAAACCAATCGTGTAGAAGCTGTAAAAATTGCCAATTCTAAATATTTTCAAAATAAAAAACAACTCAAACTAAAAAATCCAAAAATAATTATGGTTTCTGATGCATTTTTTCCATTCCGAGATAGTATCGACATATGTAAAGAAAAAAATCATGATATATCTTGCATAATTCAACCAGGAGGATCGATACGAGACGCAGAAGTTATACAAGCGGCTAATGAAAATAACATTTGTATGATTTTTACTGATCATAGAATTTTTAAACATTAGATATTATATCACCATATTTATAATATCAATACAAAAAGGGGCAAATATCTCCCCCTTTTTTTATCAAAAAAACTAAAAAAAATTAATTTTGATATTTTTTTCGAATATTTTTTGTTGCAAAAACCATATTTTTTAAAGCCGATTTTGTTTCTTTCCAGCTTCTTGTTTTTAAACCACAATCCGGATTTACCCATAAACGTTCTATTGGAATATATTTTATTGCTTCATTCAATAAACTTTCAATATTATGAACATTTGGAATATTTGGTGAATGAATATCATAAACACCAGGACCAATTTCATTAGGATATTGAAATTTTTTAAAAAATCTTAATAATTCCATATCAGATCGAGCAGTTTCAATAGTTATGACATCTGCATCTAATTCAACGATAGCATTCATAATATCTTGAAACTCACAATAACACATATGTGTATGAATTTGTGTAATATCCTGTACTTGTGAAGACGCTAATCGAAACGATTTAGTTGCCCAAGATAAATATTCATTCCATTCAGATTGTTTTAATGGTAAACCTTCACGTAAAGCTGGTTCGTCAATTTGAATAATATGTATACCAACCTGTTCTAGATCAGAGACCTCATCACGTAACGCTAATGCAATTTGATTAGAGATAATTTCCTTAGGAAGATCTTCTCTGATAAATGACCAAGATAAAATTGTAACAGGCCCTGTTAACATAGCTTTGACTGGTTTTTTCGTTAATGATTGTGCATATTGTAACCATTCAATTGTAATTTTATTAGAACGATATATATCACCTATAATAATCGGTGGCTTCACACATCTTGAACCATAACTCTGGACCCATCCAAAATCTGTAAATACAAAGCCATTTAGATGTTCGCCAAAATATTCAACCATATCACTTCGTTCTGATTCACCATGTACCAATACATCAAGATCTAAGGCTTCTTGTGCTCTAATAGCATATTTAATGTGTTTTTTAATTTCTGTACTATAATCCTGAAACGTAATTATTTTATTTTTATAATTCAAACGTAATTTTCTAATATCCTCTGTTTGAGGAAAAGAACCAATGGTAGTAGTAGGTAAAATCGAAAAATTAAATTTTTTTTTTTGTAATTTCGAACGAATTACGTACGGTGTATTCCGAACTGTATCAGTATCATGAATGTTGTTAATTGCTTTTTGAACAGATATGTTATTTACATGATTCGAATAATGATGTGTATATAATAAATTACTCCACTCTTCTAATATAGTCGCATCATTCAACTGCATTGCTTGTGTAAACAAATTAATTTCATAACATTTTTGAATTGCAAAAGAAAACCAGTTTTTTACCTCAAGACTAATATTATTTTCATATTTTAAATCAACAGGACAATGTAAAAACGAACAAGAACCACTAATCCAAATCTCTTGCCGAACATTACGCAGTGGGCTAATAATCTTAAACCAATGTTTTAAATCTGATTTCCAAATATTACGACCATTAATTATACCTAGTGATAATATCCAATGATCTGGTATCAATTGATTGAATTTTGTAAGATTATATGTACCATGCACTAAATCAATATGTAAACCCTGTACCGGTAATTTAATAATTGTATCTAAATTATGTTCTATGCTTCCAAAATATGTCGTTAATAATAACTTGCACGTACTAGATAAAAATGTATACGCAGATTGAAAAGCTTGTAACCATTCTTGGGGTAACTCTAACGCTAAAATAGGTTCATCAATTTGCACCCATTCAATACCCCGTTCTTCTAATTTACAAAATATCTCCTGATATACTTGTAATAAATTCTGCAACAAATCTAATCGATTAAAAAAATTACCTTTAATTTTACCTAACCATAAATATGTTATTGGACCTAAAAGAACTGGTTTCACTTTATAACCATGATTTAACGCTTCATCAATTTCATGAAATAATTGACACCAAGTTAAATTAAAGGTTTGATTTTCAATAAATTCAGGTACAATATAATGATAATTTGTATTAAACCATTTTGTCATTTCAGATGCTAAAACTGGTTTATTATTTGGAGATGTACCCCTAGCTATATAAAACAATGTATCTAAATCAACTACGCCATCTTTATTTTGATGCCGATTTGGGATGTTGCCTAATAACATACTTGTTGATAAAACGTGATCATACCAAGCAAAATCACCTACAGGAAGTAAATCAATACCTAGCTTTTTCTGCTGTCTCCAGTGTTTCAGTCGAAGTTTCGATCCTACATCTAACAATTGTTGTTTCGAAATCTTATTCGACCAATACTGTTCTTGAGCTTGTTTTAATTCCCTTTTAGATCCTATTCTGGGAAATCCTAAAATATGATTCATAACAGTCATAAATAATATCCTATGAACTTTTTAATAAATATTATTATAAATTTCCCTAATAATTTATTATATCACAGTAATATTAATTATACCATAATCAATTTATAAAATATAACATACGTATATTATACACAATAAAAGAATTTTCTATCAATAGTAATAAATATACATAACGAATGAATATTTATAAAAATATTACACCGTACAAATACAACTAATCACACACTACATACATTTTTATATGATAAATTTGCTTATGTATATAATAATACTATCGAGCTATTCTGTATTTAATTTTAATATTTCTACCGCTTGGTATTCTAACTGACGTACGCGTTCCGCCGAAATATCATATTTATTGGATATTGCATAAAGTGTAATTTTATGTTTCTTGTTTAACCAACGCGAATATAAAATATATCGACTACGCTCATTTAATTGTAATATTGTATACTTTAATTTATTTGATGCATGTGTATCCCAATTATAACGTTCTAATTGGATAGAAAAATTTGATGTATAATCCTGTAAAATTGGTACAATATTTGTTATTTTTATATTAGCTCTATTTTTTAAAGGTGCATATAATGTTATATCTTGAACCAACATTCGTGATTCCATATCTTTCAGATCATGATATGAAACACCTAATTCTTTAGCAACGGTTTTTGATTCACATCCAGTGTACCACCCTAATTTTGTTTTTATTTTTCGTAAATTAAAAAATATTTTTCTTTGTAATTTCGTAGTAGCAACTTTAATAATCCTCCAATTCTTTAATATATATTCATGAATTTCGGCTTTAATCCAATGTACAGCAAAAGATATAACACGTACATTCATATTCGGATTGAATCGACGAACAGCTTTCATTAAACCAATATTCCCTTCTTGAATAATATCGGATTGTGCAAGCCCATAACCTACATAATTACGAGAAATATGCACAACAAATCGTAAATTAGATAAAATAATGGTTTTTGCAGCTAATACATCTGAATGATAATATATACGTTCTGTTAAAAAACGTTCTTCTTCACTAGATAATATCTTCCATGAATTTACTGTATGAATATATGCAGGCAAATCTTTTAAAGAAAGTTTATTTAAACATTTTGCATCATACATTATACTAGTTCCTATATCAGTCAAGTATATTTCCAAACATAATTAATAAAATTGTTTTCAACCATAATATTATGAAATATATATAATATAGTAATATGTATTTACAGTACTAACAATCATAACAGTATACAAAAATACTATGAAAAAATACTTTCAATAAAATCTTTTGCATCAAATTTATAAAAATCAGATAAATTTTCACCATTTGAAAAATATTGAATTGGAATAGAAAATTTTTCTATTATTGAAAATATTATTCCACCTTTAGCAGTACCATCCAATTTAGTCAATATAATACCTGTAATATTTGATATATGTTGAAAAAATAATTCTGTTTGCGTAAAAGAATTTTGACCATTACACGCATCTAAAACTAATAATACTTCATTAGGATTAGCAGACATTTTTTTTTGTATGACACGAATATTTTTTTGTAATTCATATATTAAATTAATGTTACTATGCAATCTACCAGCTGTATCAATAATTAAAACATCAATCTTATTCGTACGAGCAAAATCTATCGAATCAAAAATTACAGAAGAAGGATCTGTACCATATTGTTTACAAAATACAGGAATAGAAATTTTATCACCCCACGCTTTAATCTGTTCAATAGCAGCAGCACGAAAAGTATCACTTGCGGATAAAGCAACAGACTTTCCTAAATTTTTATAAAAATATGCTAGTTTTGCTGCTGTTGTTGTTTTACCAACACCATTAATACCAATTAATAATATAATGTATGGATTATGTTGAGTAGATTTTACAATAATATCACGATTGAGAATCGGTTTATTTAAAATTTTATAAAGACTATCTTTTAATTCTAAATATATATCTGATTCATCCTTTAACACATTATTTTTATATTTTTTAAAAATATTATTAACAATACTTTTTGAAACAAACACTCCGAAATCATATTGTAATAACTGTTCTTCTAATTTTTCAAAAAAAAGGTCATTAAGTGTATTTTTTAAAAAAAATTTTTTAATTTTAAATAAAAAATTATTTTTAGTATGTTTAATACTTTGTAATACACTATTAACTGTAGAGTTATTATTATCGTTATTTATAATTTTATTATTATTATTTAATGACTTTTTTTTAAAAAAATTTAACCAAGAAAATATATTTTTTTTATTTAACATAAATTGTACCTAAATAATGATATTAATAATAATACATTCAATATAGCATTAAATATATATATAATTAATATAAAATAACTTTTATAAAAACTCTATATACACATGAATCTATATTTTAAAAATATTCGTATTATCTCAGGAATATTAAAAGGACGTGTAATACGCACTATTCCAGTTTCTATATTAAGACCAACATTAAATAAAATTAAAGAAACACTATTTAATTGGTTAATTACAATAATTCCAGATGCTGAATGTTTAGATTGTTTTGCTGGTAGTGGTGCATTAAGTATCGAATCAATATCTCGATCAGCTAAACATGTTACAGCATTAGAAAGCAACAAGAAAATATTTGATAATCTAACATATAATATTATAAAATTAAATATTAAAAATATCACAATTATTCATACAAATACATTATTTTGGTTAAAAACACAATTTTATAAATATGATATTATTTTCCTAGATCCACCATATTCTAGTCAAACTTTACAAAAAGCAATTTGGTTAATTGAAAAAAATAAATTAATCAAAAAATTAGGATATATATATGTAGAAACCAATAAAAATCAAAAAATTCAATATCCAAAAAATTGGAAATTATGCAAAAATAAATATAATAATGATATTAATTATAAATTATATATTTCAATATAAAATAATTACATAATAATCTTTATTATTATATTAATGCGTCTCAGATAAATTAAGGTCATTTTATGAATAATAAAAATTTTTTAAAAAAATTACAAAATATTATTCCTGATCACATTAAACCAAAATTTAAAAATCAAAATGATTTATTATATTGGAATCAACAAGAAGGAAAAATTTTTTCTAAAAAAATTATTCAAAAAAATCAAGATTATAAAATACAAAATACATTTTTAACATCTGGAATCCGTGCCTTATATGCAAATTGTTCATTTTATAACTATATCATAGAACATGAAGGACATAAAAAAGCAGTATATTTAACAAAAAACTATGCTCAAAACTTTGATCACAATCAATCTAGTTTTGTCTTTTTAGGTCGACCGGGGACTGGAAAAAACCATTTAGCTACAGCAATTAGTAATTATCTAATTTTAAGAGGTAAAACAGTATTTATTATTACAATAGCTGATTTAATGTCAACGCTGAAAGAAACATTTAATAATAATAATCAAATGACCGAAAAAAAATTTATATATCGCTTAAGTAATATAGATTTATTAATATTAGATGAAATTGGTATACAGACAGAATCAAAATATGAAAAAATTATTATCAACCAAATTATTGATCAAAGATCATCTGCAAAAAAACCAATAGGTATATTATCTAACCTAAATTATTATACGATAAAAAAAATATTAGGAGAAAGAATTATTGATAGAATAAACTTAAGTAATAGTTTATGGCTAAATTTTAATTGGAATAGTTATCGTAAAAAAACAAATAATATGCAATAAAAGATATTATATATTAATTCTAGAATGGTATTCTTCGGTTATAGTATTAATTTTAACGATATCTCCGATTTGAATAAATAACGGTAACTGCATAATTAATCCAGTTTGTAATTTATATAATTTACATTTTTTATTACTCATAATAGAATTTAATTCTTTAGCTGAAACATCAGAAACAACCTTTAAATTCATAAATTTATTAATCTCTATGAATATTGGAATGTTATTCCAAAAAGTAATTAAATATTCATGTTGTTCTATTAACCATTTATACTTATTTTCAATAATTGCCGTATTTAATGACAATTGATCAAAATTTTCGGGATTCATAAAATACCAAGCATTATTATCATAATATATATATATATATTTTACATCTACTACATCAGCATGCATCAAACTATCAGTAGAACGGAATGTTTTTTCTAATAATTGTTTAGTCAATAAATTTCTTAGTTTCACTCTAGCAAATGCCTGACCTTTTCCTGGTTTTACAAAATTAACACTCTCAATGAGATACGGAGCATTATCAAACAATACTTTTAGTCCTGATTTAAAACTATTACTAAAATATAAAATCATAAATTATCAATTTTATTTATATGTAAAATTTTAATAATTACCCCTAAATAAAAGGTTATTTAGGGTAATTATTAATGTATTAAAAAATCTGTATACAAAAAAAATTACATCATACCACCCATTCCACCACCCATACCTCCTGGGGTAGGAGCACTAAGATCCTGTTTTTCATCTTTTGGTAAATCTGTTACCATACATTCAGTAGTAATCATTAAACCAGCTACAGAAGCTGCATATTGTAAAGCGGATCGAGTAACTTTAGTTGGATCTAATATACCAAAATTAATCATATCACCATATTGATCAGTTGCAGCATTATATCCATAATTTCCTTTACCATCTTTTACATTATTCGTTACAACAGATGGTTCTTCTCCAGAATTAGAAACTATTTGACGTAAAGGAGCCTCCATTGCACGTAATGCAACACGAATACCAACATTTTGGTCTTCATTTTGACCAGATAAATTTGAGATACGACCGGCAACTCTTACTAACGCTACACCACCTCCAGCAACTACGCCTTCCTCTACAGCTGCCCGAGTTGCGTGTAATGCATCTTCAACACGAGCTTTCTTTTCCTTCATTTCTACTTCTGTTGCTGCACCAACTTTTAAAACTGCTACTCCGCCTGATAATTTCGCTAACCGTTCATTTAACTTTTCTTTGTCGTATTCTGAAGTTGCTTCTTGTGACTGTTTTCTAATTTGCATGATACGATTTTGAATTCCACCTTTATTACCAAATCCACCGATAATTGTTGTTGTATCTTTAGTAATTACAACTCGTTTTGCTTGTCCTAAATCATCTAAAGTAGATTTTTCTAATTCCATTGCTAATTCTTCAGAAATTACTGTACCAGATGTTAAAATAGCAATATCTTGTAACATCTCTTTTCTTCGATCTCCAAAACCTGGAGCTTTTACAGCTGACACTTTAACAATGCCTCTCATAGAATTAACTACTAAAGTAGCTAATGCTTCACCTTCTAGGTCTTCAGAAATAATTAATAACGGTTTACTTGATTTAGCTACTGCTTCTAATAATGGTAATAATTCACGAATATTTGATATTTTTTTATCTGCCATTAAAATATAAGGATTATCTAATTCAACAATCCCAGTTTCAGATTTATTAATAAAGTATGGAGATAAATAACCACGATCAAATTGCATACCTTTTACAACTTCTAACTCATCTTGTAAACCAGTTCCTTCTTCTACAGTAATAACTCCATCATTACCAACTTTTTCCATCGCTTCAGCAATTAATTTACCAACAGTTTCATCAGCATTTGCAGATATTGTACCAACTTGTGTAATAGCTTTAGAATCAGAACATGGAACAGACATATTTTTTAATTCTTCAACAGCTTTAATAACTGCTTTATCAATCCCTCTTTTTAAATCCATAGGATTCATACCAGCAGCTACTGCCTTTAATCCTTCATTTACTATAGATTGTGCTAATAAAGTTGCAGTAGTTGTTCCATCCCCAGCAGCATCATTAGCTTTTGACGCAACCTCTTTTACCATTTGTGCGCCCATATTTTCAAACTTATCTTCAAGTTCAATTTCACGAGCAACAGATACACCATCTTTCGTAATACTAGGCGCACCAAAAGACTTGTCTAAAACAACATTTCTACCTTTTGGTCCTAGAGTAACTTTCACAGCATCTGCTAATACATTTACTCCACGAAGCATTTTAACACGAGCTTCATTACCAAATTTTACATCTTTCGCTGCCATAATCATATTCCTTCATATATAAAATATTTATCATTACTTTATAAAGAATATATTACTCTTCAACGATTGCTAAAATATCACTTTCAGTTAAAATTAATACTTCTTCATTATCAATCGTTTCAGTTTTTGCGCCATATCCTTCATTAAAAATCACAATATCGCCTTTCTTAACATCTAATTTTTTAATTGTTCCATTTTCTAAAACACGACCATTACCTACTGCAATTACTGTTCCTTGAGTTGATTTACCTGCAGCTGTACCAGTTAAGACAATACCACCTGCTGACTTTAATTCCACCTCTTTCTTTTTAATAATAACCCGGTCATGCAATGGACGAATTTTCATGACGTTAAGCTCCTTAAAACATTTTTAAATATCTCATCTAAAAATTATTTTTTAATGAATATTTTGTATAAATAACTATTATTATATCACAAATAATTATAAGGATACATATAAAAATTTTCAATAATAAAATAATATTTTATAATGTAAAAAAATACTTAACTGAACACAAATATATCCCATATTTATACTACCAAAGATTATAAAAACTATTGACACAAACTGTAATTATATGGTTTAATAAATAGTAAACTGTTTGCCCGAATAGCTCAGTTGGTAGAGCAGGGGACTGAAAATCCCCGTGTCGGTGGTTCAATTCCGCCTTCGGGCAAAACGAAAATTCCGTATCAAAAATAATAAATATTCTTATTTCCCGATACAAAAATTTTTAAAAATTGAATTCAAAATATCATCAGAGGTAACAGAACCAGTAATTTCATTTAACCTATTTTGGATTATTTTAAAATCTTCAGCCAATAATTCAAAATTTCTTAATAAAAACCAATTATATTTTAAATATGTAACCTGTTTCTTAATACACCTTAAAATATTTAAATGTCGTCGACGTGTTAAAAATACTGTTTCTGTGTTATGTACCATAAAAGTTTGCACAAGATATTTTAAATGGTTCTTGAGTATTTCCGAGCCTAAACCATATTTTGCAGAAATCATAATATATGTATGCCCACCATAATATGTTCTTATACCAATACTTCTATTAAAAAGATCACATTTATTTATAATGAATGTAACTTTATCTTTATTTATCAACTTTTTCATAAAAGTTGTAATTATAGTTTTTTGATATAATAAACTTTGGGTATTATCAAGAACAAACAAAATATGATCAGATAATTTAATTTGTTCCCACGCTTTATTAATACCTATTTTTTCTATAATATTTTGTGTTTCACGAAAACCAGCAGTATCAATTAATTTAATTTGTGTACCGTCTATATAAAGAGATTCATGTAAAATATCACGAGTAGTTCCTGCAATATTTGTTATTATTGCAGAATTTTTACACGCTAAAAGATTAAAAATAGTGGATTTACCTACATTAGTTTGACCAGAAATCACAATTTTAATTTCATCATGTTGTATATATCCCAACTTAGCATTTTTATAAATATTTTTTATATCACTAAAAAATTTTTTTAATTTTAATTCTATTGTTTTATCATATATACAACAATCCTCTTCTGGAAAATTTAATATTGCTTCAATTAACATACGTATTTCAATAACATTATTGATTAAATGATGGATTTGTTTTGAAAATTGACCTTGTAAAGATCGCAATGCGCATTTTACTCTAGATTCAGTAGTAGCATTAATTAACTGAATAATTGATTCAGCTTGTATTAAATCAATTTTTCCATTTAAAAACGCACGTTCAGAAAATTCACCCGGATGCGCTATACGAACATTTTTAAAGTATAAAATAGATTTTATTAACAAATCTAAAATGACGGGATTACCATGTCCTTGTAATTCTAATACATCTTCTCCGGTAAATGAATATGGTTTAGGAAACCATATTGCAATACCTACATCAATAGCTACTCCAAAATAATCTAAAAATGTTGTATGATATGCATATCGTTCTGGAGGTAATAATCCTAAGATTTTATTTGCGATATCACGAGTCTTTGTACCAGAAACCCTTAAGATACCTACTCCAGAACGTCCATAAGGAGTAGATTGAGCTACTATAGTGTCAATAGTCATATTTTTTGTAAAACATATGTATATAGTTTATATATATGGATGATTTTTTAAAGTACGATGAATCATCATTTGTTGTAGTATAGTAACGAGATTACTAATAGTATAATATAAAACTAATCCCGAAGGAAACCAGAAAAAAAAACATACAAATATTATAGGTGAAAAATTTATTATCTTTTCCTGTATAGAAAGCGTAAAGTAATTAGCAGGAGCGGTTTTTTGCATAAAAAAAATTGTTATACCCATCAAGACAGGTAAAATATATAATGGATCTTGAGCAGATAAATCATTAATCCATAATATAAAAGGCGCATGTCTTAATTCTATTGTATTAACTAACATATAATACAATGCTAGAAAAATAGGCATTTGTAATAACACCGGAAACAATCCACTTAATGGATTAATTGCACTTTTTTGATATAATTGTAATATTTTTGCATTTAATTTTTTACGATCATTTTTAAATTGTTTTTTCAGATGACGAATTTCAGGTTGTAAAATTTTCATTTTAATTGTTGCAAGATATTGAGATTTAATCAATGGATATGTAATAGTCCGAATAATACATGTAATTAAAATAATTGCATAACCCCAATTATTCACAAAATAATGTAGTATAGTTAAAAACTGAAATAACGGTTTTGATAAAAACCAAAACCATCCATATTCTATTGTGCAATCAAAATATGGAGCAATAGATGATATTTGATTTTGAATTTTTGGACCAAACCAAAATATAGTTCTTTTAATAATATTTGTTTCAGGTAAAATAGTACATTGTGATGTTTGATACCAAAAAACTACATCTTGATTATTTTTATTAATAATATAAACAGTATTTTTATCTGATTTATTTAAAATCCACGCAATAGAAAAATACTTTTTCAGTAATGCAATCCATCCACTATGTGAAATATAATGTATTGGGTGTTGATTTTTAATATCATTTAAAAAATATTTTTTATACTTTACATGATCTTGAGAATATGCAATGTTTTCAAACTGATTACTTAAAGTATCTGAATTAACATTTTCACTGAATAATTTTTGTTTCAGGCCACCATACAAGTAATATGATACTGGATATGTATTATAATTATATAATTTATATTCAATACCAATATCGTAAGATCCTTTCTTAAAAATAAATGTTTTTACAAGATGTAAATTATTTTTTATATCTAACACAATTGGGACAAATAATATTTGTTGTCCATTTAGTAGTTTAAAATTAATACGATTTGCTTGGTATGATATATGTTTATAATCATGAAAAATATTTTTATTATTATATATTAAACCACTGATTATTTTTTGTTCAGAATGATTCTGATTAATTAATTCTAATTTTTTAAAACATGATAGTTTTTCCTGATAATTTAATAATCTCCCTTGCAAGATATCTCCATTATATAAATTAATTTTTAAATCCATGACATCAGTTTTTACATTAATAATTTTATTTTTCTGCAATTGGGTATTTGTTTCTAAAATATCATATTTAATTTGTATTGTTTTGGTGTCAAAACTATATAATCGCATAGTCCAGAATTTCCATAAAAATAATGAACATAATAATAATATAAATATTAAAAAAAAACGCTTTAAACGCATGTTAAATATTCTCTTTTTATTATAGTTTGTATAAAGATAGTTGATTTGATAAATATTGAATACAATAAATATCCAAAAGATACGCAATAATATGTCATACACGTATTGATAAAAATAGTTCAATCTTTTAAAAATTCTCAAAATACCTCATCCAAAAATTATTAAGATTTTTTTTTAATGCCAAACGAGTAATTTTCATAATATTGAATTTTACTAAAATAATAAAATCTAAATTTAATAAATAATATTGCGAGATACGAAAACTTTCTCGAATCAATCGTTTTATTAAATTACGTTTAACAGAAGATTTAGAAATTTTTTTTGAAATAATAATACCTAATCTCGGATAATTAAATTGATTATGTATATTAAATGTAATTAATTCAGAAGTTACATATTTTCTAGATTTCTGAAATACTCTTCTAAAATCATTCGTTTTTAGTAATCTCAATTTTTTTTTAAAAAATAACCGATCCGGAGCATTCATATTATTTTGTTGAAATGGTTAAACGAACACGTAATTTACTTCTTCTACGTGACAAAATATCACGACCTGAACGAGTCGCCATACGCGCTCTAAAACCATGAACACGATTTCTTTTTAATATAGACGGTTGAAAAGTTCGCTTCATATAATCTTCCTTATTATGATTTACATATTAATCATATTGAAACATACGCTAAATATATATATAAATAACTAAAAAATTCTTGATTCATATAAATATGCATAGTATAAAATATAATTACCACATGACATATGGAAGTCTTAATTATAAAATATTTTATACAAAAATTCTATTTAACATACAATAATTGTGATATAATGTCAAAGATATTAAAAATACTGCATTTAAATCATTATAATTAATTCAGTATATATATATTTTGTCAAATTTAGTTTCATTCATTCACTAGATTTTACAATTATAAAAAAATATGAAATTTACTATAACAAAAAAAAACTTCTTAACGCCATTACAAAAATTGAATAGTATTCTATTTGCAAATCATAAAAATCCAATTACTAACAATATTTTCTTTTATATTCATAACAAGTATACGTATTTAATAAGTACAAATCTAGAATTAGAAATTATTGCAAAAATACACTGTAGTAAAATTTTTAATCTTGGTGAAATCCTTGTATCTGGTAAAAAAATATTAAGCATTGTTCGTAGCTTTCCAAGTGAATCAGAAATTCACATAACCGCGAAAAATAATATTATGACATTACAGTATAAAAATATTATTTTTAAATTAAATACATTACACGCAAAAACTTTTCCAAGATTTAAGACGGAAAAAATTACACGTAATATTTACCTTAATCAATATGTATTCAAAAATCTAATTTATAATAGCCATTATGCTATGGCAAAACAAGATGTACGTCATTATTTAAATGGTTTAAATATTGAGATTAATTCTAATAAAATATTTTCAGTTGCTACCGATGGTTATCGTATGGCAATAACATATACATCATATCCAAATAATACACAATCTATTTCAATAATTATACCCTATAAAACAATAATAGAATTAATTAAATTATTAGAATCAAAAAATAATGAGATGCAAGTATATATTGGTAATAAAATTATTCAATTTAATTTAAAACAATATACCTTATCTAGTAAATTAATTGAAAATCAATTCCCAAAATATGTAAATCTGATACAAAAAGAATTTGATAAACATATTATTCTTGATCGAGAAAAATTAAAACAAGCGTTATTGCGAGCATTAATTGTAATAAATCAAAAACTACATGGTGTGAGAATTATTATCCAAAAAGGATTATGTATTATACAAGCAAGTAATGAACATGATGAAACGATTCAAGAAGAATTTCAGATTAATTATTCCGATGAACCGATCGAATTAACAATGAATATTAACTATTTTTTAGATGTTATTAATATTATTAACCAACCAAACATCAATATATTTCTACAAAATACAAGCTCAATAATATATATAAAATATAAGTCAGATTATAATTCATATCATATAATTATGCCATTAATTTTATAAAAAATTACCGTTATCTATCATATACAATATACTATTTGTGTATATTTATAATACCTAATGAACTTTATATATATATATTTATATAACAAACACGATAATAAGGAAAAATCTTTCATATGTATAATTCATCTAATATTAAAATCTTAAAAGGATTAGATGCTGTTCGTAAACGACCTGGTATGTATATTGGTAACACAGATGATGGTAGTGGATTACATCATATGGTTTTTGAAATAGTAGATAACGCTATTGACGAAGCTCTATCTGGATATTGTAAAAAAATTACCGTCGTAATGCATCTAGATGGATCAATTTCCGTACAAGACGATGGAAGGGGTATACCTACTGATATTCACCCTGAAGAAGGTATATCAGCTGCAGAAGTGATTTTAACGATGTTACATTCTGGTGGAAAATTTGATAATAATACATATAAAATATCTGGAGGTTTACATGGTGTAGGTATTTCTGTTGTTAATGCATTATCTAAAAAACTAAAATTGACAATATATAGACAGGGAAATATATATCAACAAACGTATAAAAACGGTACCCCAATCCATAAATTACAAATTACCGGAAACACAAATATTAGAGGAACAAAAATCCATTTTTGGCCAAGTCATAAAATATTTAATCATATTATTCATTTTCAATATGAAATATTATCATCAAGATTAAGAGAGTTATCATTTCTAAATTCTAATCTTGAAATTCAAATCATAGACCGTAAAAAAAAATTACAAAATACATTTCATTATACCGGAGGTATTAAAGCATTTATTAAATTTTTAAATACTAATAAACAACCAATACATCTACAACCAATATATTTTCATGTAATAAAACATGAAATTGAATTAGAAATATCCATACAATGGAATACTTCATTTAAGGAACAAATCTATTGTTTTACAAATAATATACCTCAAAAAGACGGAGGAACACACTTATCCAGTTTTAGAACTGCTATAACGCGAACTATTAATAATTATATTAATAAAGAGGGATATAATAAAAAAGGAAAAATTCAAACAACAGGTGATGATACACGAGAAGGATTAACTGCAATTATTTCCATTAAAATGCCAAATCCGCGATTTTCATCACAAACAAAAGAAAAATTAGTATCATCAGAAGTAAAAGCAGTAATAGAATCTGTAATAATAACACATGTATCAGATTTTTTATTAGAAAATCCAAAAGATGCTAAAAATATCATTAATAAAATTATTCATGCATCAAAAATGAGAGAAGCAGCAAAAAAAGTACGTGAAATTAGTAAAAAAACAGGAATATTAGATTTAAGTGGATTACCTGGAAAATTATCAGATTGCCAACAAAAAAATCCAGCACTGTCAGAAATTTACTTAGTAGAAGGTGATTCTGCAGGAGGTTCAGCTAAACAAGGAAGAAATCGAAAAAACCAAGCAATTTTACCATTAAAAGGGAAAATACTTAATGTAGAAAAAGCAACATTTGAAAAAATGTTAATGTCACAAGAAATCAATGCAATTATTACTGCATTAGGTTGCGGAATTGGAAAAATAGAATATAATCCTGACAAACTTAGATATCACAATATTATTATTATGACTGATGCTGATATTGATGGTTCACATATTCGTACATTATTATTGACATTTTTTTATCGATATATGCCAGAAATAATTCAAAAAGGACATATATACATTGCACAACCCCCGCTTTATAGAATTAAACAAGGTAAGAAAGAAATATACATTAAAAACGAGGAAGACATGCATAAAACACAAATGTATATTGCATTAAAAAAAATAATATATTTTAAAATAAATTCTGATCATCATAATAGATATTCTGAAAAATTTAAAAATATTATTTTTGAATATGAAGATATTAAATATCGTTTGAAAAAAAATCAATATTATTTTTCAGATGTCGTATTAGATGAATTAATTCATCAACCAAAACTAGAAAATTTAAAGAATAAAGCCAAGATTGCAACATGGATAAATAATATAGTCTTAAATTTAAATAATAAAACAAAATATATCACATATTCTAGTAAAATCAAAAACAATATTATTAAAAATATTTTTGAACCAAGAATTTTAGAATATAATAGATTAAATACAAAAAATAATACTTATTATATTACTAATAAATTATTATTAAGTAGTGAATATACACACATGCAAAAAATACATACTCAATGGAGTGAATTAATTCAAAACGGCGATTATATTCAAAAAGGTAACGAAATACATAAAATTATTAACCTAAGATCCACAACCGAATGGCTTATGAATACCGTTCAAAAAGAAATACATATACAAAGATATAAAGGACTAGGAGAAATGAATCCTCAGCAATTATGGGAAACGACTATGAATCCTCAAACACGTAATATGTTACAAGTAACAATAAAAGATGCCGAATCCGCAAGTACATTATTTCAAACGCTCATGGGTGATTTAGTCGAACCGCGTAAAATCTTTATAGAAAAGAATGCCCTCATGGTTGAAAATATTGATATTTAAAATTTAACGCTTTAAATACTTCTATTTTATGAAATGTTACAATAATTATTTATTAATTTAATTTTTAGTACGATATCTAATAATTGACGCTGTAAAATTTTTTTTTCGCTATCTTTAACTTGTAATATTGATTTACTAAGCTGTTTTTTTTGATATATTAATTCATCGTATTTTAAATCACTTAAAAAACATCCTTCATCTGGTAAAACATAAATAACAAAAGGCTGTACTTCTAAAATACCCCTTGAAACATATAAGTATTGTGTATTATCGTTAGTAAAAATCGATAATAATCCTGCTCTAATCATCGTTAATAATGGTGCATGCCCAGGATAAATATTTAATACACCTTGATATCCAGTAATATGAATTTTTTGAATAGCACCAGAAAATAAATGTTGTTTTATACTAATTACATTTAAAAAACAATCCATCGTGCAACACTCCACATTAATTATAATATTTTTGCCTTTTTTATTGCTTCTTCAATATTACCAATCATATAAAAAGCCTGTTCAGGTAAATTATCAAATTCACCTTCTATGATACCCTGAAACCCCCGAATACTATCTTTTAAAGAAACATATTTGCCGGGAAAACCAGTAAAAACTTCAGCTACAAAGAAAGGTTGTGATAAAAATTTTTGTATTTTGCGTGCACGTGAAACTAAAATCTTGTCTTGTTCCGACAATTCATCCATTCCTAATATTGCAATAATATCTTTTAATTCTTCATATTTTTGTAAAATTGACTGTACATTTCTAGCTGTTTGATAATGTTCCAAACCTACCAATTCTACATCCAATTGACGACTTGTTGAATTTAAAGGATCAACAGCAGGATAAATCCCTAAAGATGCTATTTGACGACTTAAAGTAATAGTAGCATCAAGATGCGAGAATGTTATTGCCGGAGCCGGATCTGTCAAGTCATCTGCTGGTACATATACAGCTTGTATTGATGTAATAGAACCTGTATTAGTTGAAGTGATGCGCTCTTGAAGTAACCCCATTTCTTCAGATAATGTTGGTTGATAACCAACCGCAGAAGGCATTCTTCCCAGTAATGCGGAAACTTCTGTACCAGCTAAAATATATCTATAAATATTATCAATAAATAATAATACATTCTTACCATTATCTCGAAACTTCTCTGCTATTGTTAACCCTGTAAAAGCCACTCTTAATCTACTACCTGGCGGTTCATTCATTTGACCATATACTAACGATACTTTATCTAATACATTAGATGTTTGCATCTCATGATAAAAATCATTACCTTCTCGTGTTCTTTCACCAACTCCAGTAAACACAGAATATCCAGAATGTTTAACTGCAATATTACGAATTAATTCCATCATATTAACTGTTTTACCAACTCCCGCCCCTCCAAATAAACCAATTTTACCACCTTTAGCAAATGGACAGATTAAATCAATAACTTTAATTCCAGTCTCTAACACTTCTTCCATATTTGATTGTTCTTGATATGTTGGTGCTGCTCGATGAATTTCCCAGTATTCAGGATCAGTACCATCTGATCTTTTTATTGGGCCTTTCATATCAATTGGTTCCCCTAGTACATTAATCATTCTACCTAATGTAGCCGATCCAACAGGCACACGAATATAATGACCCATATTTTTTACTAATAAACCCCTTTTCAAGCCGTTAGATGAACCCATAGCAATGGTACGCACAATGCCTGAACCAAGTTGTTGTTGTACTTCTAAAGTTAATACTAGAGTACCGTTATGTACTTCCAATGCATGATATATTTTCGGAATATGATCTTTTGGAAATTCTACATCTACTATAGCACCGATCACTTGCACAATCTTACCTGTCTTCATATTTACTCCGCTAATTACGATAAATAATTAATTAATACTTGATGCACCTGACACAATTTCCATAATTTCTTGAGTAATACTATATTGACGAATTTTATTATATAATAATTGTAATTCTTGAATTATATTTTCACTATTATCGGTAGCAGTTTTCATAATTAATCTTCTTGAATATTGTTCGCAGACAATATTTTCTAATATTACCTGAAATACTTGTAATAAAATATATTTTTGTAATGTATAATCTAATACTATACTTGAATTGGGTTCATACAAATAATCCCACATCGTATATTTTGTATATTTTTTATCCATAAAAAGAATCGATTGTAATGGTAATAATTGTAATATATATGACATTTTATTATTCTGAGTGTGAAATTTATTGCCTGCAATAAATAATTGATCAAAACCATCGGTTTGATATTCTTGAATTAATTCGTTTATTAAAGGTAATAACGTGTCATGTTTAATATCATCATTATAGTACATAGTTTTTTTAACATTTGAATAATAAGAATTATTAAAAAATAATATTGCTTTTGAACCTAACAGGTATAAATTACAAGATATATTTTTTTTTTTATGTATGGCAATAAAATTATTCACTTGTTTAAAAACATTATAATTAAGATTACCACATAAACCACGATTAGATGATATAATAATAATACCTATTTTTTTAGTTATATTTTCTTTATGTAAAAAACAATGTTTATAACTTAATTTACCATGAAAAAAATGGGAAATGATTTTTTTTATATTTTCTAAATATGGAGAACTAATTAGTAGTTTTTTTTTCACTTTTTTCATTTTAGAAATTGCAACCATTTCCATAGTTTTTGTAATTTTTTGAGTATTCTTTATACTCGAAATTTTATTACGTATCGTTTTCGTATTTGCCATAAATCACCCTTATTGTATATACAATATATGCGATATCAAATATATTAGATAACTAACTAATACTTTTCTTAAATAATTTAATATTATTTTTAATTTTATTTTCTAAATCTTTTGTATATATATCTGCACTATTAATATGATCGATTAAATCAATATGATATTTATTAAAATATTCTATTATATCTTTCTCAAAAATAGAAATTTTATCTATATCAATATCATCTATAAAACCATGTTCAGCCGCAAAAAAAATAATTGATTGTTCTGCCACAGAAAGTGGAGCATGTTGCTGTTGTTTTAATAATTCAGTAAGTTTTTTCCCATAATTTAATTGTTTTTTAGTAACTGTATCTAAATCAGTAGAAAATTGAGCAAATGCAGCCAATTCACGATATTGCGCTAAAGCTACGCGAATTTTAGAAGATAATTTTTTAATAATTTGTATTTGAGCAGCACTTCCGACCCGTGACACTGAAATACCAGGATTAATAGCAGGACGAATACCAATATTAAATAAATTAGATTCTAAAAAAATTTGTCCATCAGTTATTGAAATAACATTTGTAGGTATAAAAGATGAAACATCGCCAAATTGTGTTTCTATAATTGGCAACGCAGTTAATGACCCTGTTTTATTGCAAACTTGATTTTTACTCCTTATTTTCACACTATTTATATTAATCCGGGCTGATCTTTCTAATAAACGTGAATGTAAATAAAAAATATCTCCTGGAAATGCTTCACGTCCTGGAGGACGTCTTAATAATAATGAAATTTGACGATATGAAATGGCATGTTTGGATAAATCATCATATATAATTAACGCATTTTCTCCATGATCCCTAAAATATTCACCAATAGCACATCCAGAATAAGGTGCTAAATATTGCATAACTGGAGCTTCAGATGCCGAAGCATTAACAATAATTGTATGTGATAAAGCATGATATTTTTCCAATGTTTTCACAACATGTAACACTGTTGATTGTTTTTGACCGATTGCAACATAAATACACAACACATCTGATTTTTTTTGATTAATAATAGTATCTATAGCTAATGTAGTTTTTCCGGTTTGTCTATCACCGATAATTAACTCCCTTTGACCTTTACCAATCGGTACCATAGAATCAATAGATTTATACCCTGTATAAATTGGTTCAGATACCGAAATACGTTCAATCACTCCTGGAGCTTCCTGTTCAATAGGATAAGATACTGTACTAACAATATCACCTTGCCCATCAATCGGACATCCTAATGCATTAACAACACGACCTAATAAATTAGAACCAACAGGAATTTCAAGCATTTTTCCTGTTGAATAAACACGCATACCTTCCGTAATATTTAAATAACATCCCAATACTACAGCACTTGTAATATCTTGTTCTAAGTTTAAAGCCAAAGCATGTAAATTATTTGGCAGAAGGATCATTTCACCAAACATTACTTCAGTAATACCATGAATTTTAATAATACCGTCACTGACAGAAATAATAATACCTTCATTATAAATTTTTTTTAATATATTAAATTTTTCAATACGTTGTTTAATTAAATCACTAATTTCATTTGAATGTAATTGCATATTTTTATTTATTCTCATTTATGATATTAAAAAATTTGATAATTCATGTAATTTTATAAAAATACAGTCATTAATTACCATATCATGATATCTTAAAATCACACCATATAAAATAGATGGATCAGTGAAACAAATTAAATTAACAGTTTTACGAAATCTACGTTTTAAAATAATATTAATTTTTTCTTTTTGGTCTTTATCCAAAGCATGCGTAGTGGTAATTTCAACATTAATAATATTATAATGATTATTATACAATGTCATATACTCATGAAAAATATATTTTATTAAATGTAATCTTTGGTTTAGAATTAATAATTTAATAAAATTTGTACCATATTTATCGATTTTTATGTCAGAACACGTTGTGATAATAATTTTCAATATAACATCAATCGGGTAAATTATATTAAAAAATTGATTCACATTTTGGATTTGAGATATTTGTAATAACTTTCTTAATAATACCTTCCAATATTTCAAAGATCGATGTTGAATAGAAGTATTAAATATTGCTGTAGCGTAAGCACGAGCTATAATTAAGTTGTATTGCACAAATATTACCCCAAAATTATAAATTATTAATTATATTTTCTATATTACAATTTTTATCTTTACAAGATATGCTATTAATAATTATTTTTTTTGCCATCATCACAGCTAATATACTAATTTCTGTTGTAAGTTTTTTTCTTAATTGAATTTCTTTGATTTTAATTTCCATGTTAGCTTGTTTAATCAGTTTTTCTTTTTCTTGTCTTGCACATTGTTTAGCATGTTCTATAATTAATAATTTATTTTTATTAGCATCATTAATAATATCACGAGCTTTTTTTTGAGAATCAGCAATTTCTTTTTTTGCTTGATGATACATATTTGTTACATCTTTTTTTTTTTTGTTAATATTAAATAATTTTTCTTGAATTAAGGATTGACGTTTTTTAATTATTGTAATTAAGTTAGGCCAAATATATTCCATACAAAACCAAATAAACAAAATAAATGCAATTATTTGACCTAATATTGTTGAATTTAAATCCATAAATTATATAACCTTATATAAAAAAGTAATATTTAAGAAAAATAAATTTATAACATTAGATACAAAACTACTTAGAAAACGCAAAAATCATATATAAACCTAAACCTACAGCAATCATAGGAATAGCATCAACTAAACCCATTACAACAAAAAATTGTGCTCTTAAAATCGGAATTAGATCAGGTTGACGTGCTGCTCCTTCTAAAAATTTTCCACCTAAAATTCCAATACCAATTGCCGCACCAATAGATGCTAAACCAATCATAATTCCTGCAGCTAAATATAACATATATAAATTATGCATATCAATATCCTTTTTTTTAATAATAAAAAATATTTTATAAATCGTGTTTTTTAGTTGCCATAGATAAATAAACAATTGTTAAAATCATAAAAATAAATGCTTGTAAAAAAATAATCAAGATATGAAAAATAGCCCAGGGTACACTCAACGTCCATTGTAACCACCAGGGTAAACAACCAGCGATTAAAATAAAAATCATTTCACCAGCATACATATTACCAAATAAACGCAGTGCTAAAGACATTGGTTTGGATAATAATGATATAGATTCTAAAAAGAAATTTATTAAATAAAATACGTAATAATTAAATGGTTGTGTAATTAATTCTTTTAAAAAACCGATTATCCCTTTGGTTTTACAACTATAAAAAATGATTAATGCAAATACGACGATAGCAATTGCAATTGTAACATTAATATCTGCTGAAGGTACAATTCTAAAATAAGAAATAGAAAATGTTAAATTCAATAAATATGGTATAAAATCAATTGGAATTAAATCCATAGTATTCATCAACAGAATCCAAACAAATATTGTTAACGATAACGGGGCAATTAATACATTATCTCCATAATATATATCTTTTACATTTTTATTAACAAATTCTATAATTAATTCAATGAAAATTTGTATTTTTGATGGATTTTTTAAAGATAAATTTTTACTGATATAATAAAAAATAGCTAAAAATATAATACCCAAAAATAAAGAAAATACAATTGAATCAATATTAATAACCCAAAATGTTTGTTTTGTATTATCATGTACAAAAATTAATTTTTTTAGGTTAATTTGTAAATGTTGTAAATGATGATGAATATATTTTACAGGATTGGGTATTGTTGATAATATCATAATAAAAAAGACCTTCATTAATAGAGAATCTATTAAGTAAATTATTCTTATAGAATATTTAAAAATAAAATTTATATTTAGAGTAATTAATTATAGTATTTTATATTTTTTTATTTAAAAAATTATTTTTTTTAAAAAAAATTAATAAAATAGATATTGCAGCAGGAGTAATACCAGAAATTCTAGAAGCTTGCCCTAAAGAACTTGGTTGATAATCATTTAAGAGACTCATTACTTCTTTTGATAATCCTGGAATATTACAATAATTAAATTTAATTGGCAATATGGTATCTTCATATTTTTTATATTGAGTAATTTGTTGATCTTGTTTAATAATATATCCTTGATATTTAATATCTATCATTACTTCATTTAATGCAAAAAAATTAGTATTTTTATTAAAAAAAATTTTTGATTTTTTAATATTATTAAATGTTAATTCTGGTCTTTTTAATAATTCATATCCGGAAATATTACTTTTTAATTGAATATTAAAAACATCTTTTAGTTCTTTTGATTCCTTAGAGTTCATACGGATAATGATATTTTTAATCCTGTTTTTTTCTTGATTTATACAATGAATCTTTTTTTGATATGCTGCCCATCGATTTGGATCAATTAAACCAATTTTTTTAGCATGTCCAGTTAATCTTAAATCTGCATTATTTTCTCTCAATAATAAACGAAATTCTGCACGTGAAGTGAACATACGGTAAGGTTCGCTTATACCTTTAGTACATAAATCATCAATTAAAACACCTAAATATGATTCATTTCTTTTTGGATACCAACAATTTTTACCTTGAATTAATAAGGCAGAATTAATACCTGCTAATAAACCTTGAGCTGCAGCTTCTTCATATCCAGTTGTACCATTAATTTGGCCTGCCATGAAGAGACCTTTAATAAATTTACTTTCTAAGGTCGGTTGTAAACCTCTTGGATCTATAAAGTCATATTCAACTGCGTATCCTGGTTGAATAATTTTAACATCTTCAAAACCCTGTATTGAATGAATAAATTGCATTTGAATGTTAAAAGGCAAGCTTGTTGAAATACCATTTGGATATGCTTCGATACAATGAATACCTTCAGGCTCAATAAAAATTTGATGACTATTTTTATCTTTAAATTTGATAATTTTATCTTCAATAGATGGACAATATCGTGGTCCTTTACTTGATATATTTCCTATAAACATTGGACTTTGATGTAAATTTGATTTTATAATATTATGAGTATTTTCATTTGTTTTTGTAATATAACAAACAACTTGTTTTGGATGTTGTGTATAATGACCTAAAAATGAAAATACTGGTACAGGTTTATCGCCTGACTGTATAGTTAAATTCTGAAAATTAATTGTTCGTATATCTAGTCTGGGTGGTGTTCCAGTTTTTAATCTTTTTATTTGTAATGGTAATTTTTTCAATTTGTTTGATAATTGTATCGATGTAACATCATTTATCC
Organism: Buchnera aphidicola (Takecallis taiwana); assembly: GCF_039355125.1. Lineage (NCBI taxonomy): Bacteria > Pseudomonadati > Pseudomonadota > Gammaproteobacteria > Enterobacterales > Erwiniaceae > Buchnera > Buchnera aphidicola. Next base: position 523 of record NZ_CP134979.1, on the reverse strand, counting down.
TACCTCCGTAGTAACTTTTTAATCCTATATGTATTTTAGCACCTAAGAATGTTCCTGTAGTGAGTATAACTGATTGTGCATAAAATATATTTTTATAAATAGTTTTTACACCTAATATGCAGTTATTTTTTATAACTAAATCAATAACTTCTGCCTCTAATATCTTTAAATGTTCTTGTTGAAACAATATTTTTTGGATAACATTTTTATATATTTGTCGATCAACTTGAGCACGAGTAGCTTGTACAGCTGGTCCTTTAGTTGCATTTAAAATACGAAACTGAATACCAGAAATATCAGTAGCAACAGCCATAATACCACCTAATGCATCTATTTCTTTTACTAAATGACTTTTTCCTATTCCACCTATTGCTGGATTACATGATAAATTACCTAAAGTATGTATTCTTTGTGTTAAAAGTAGTGTCTTACAACCAATACGAGATGCAGCTAATGCTGCTTCTATTCCGGCATGTCCTCCACCAACAACGAGAACATCAAAATATTTATTATAAAAATTCAT